>JAJIYR010000106.1 GCA_020881085.1 Rickettsia endosymbiont of Bryobia graminum
CTTTCTCATATTCTGTCATAGTCATCCTATAAAATAAGTCCTATTTACTTATTTTATATAGGACGACTATGACTTCTTCAAACTAAAGTTTCTCCACCTGAAGGTGGAGGTTTGAACCATCAGCTGGATAATCAAAATCAGATAATTTCATTTTTATTAATTCTTTTTAACATCACGAATGACATTCCTGCTTAGGCGGGAATTTAGAAACAATATAGTCATTCCGGACTTAATTCAGAATCCATTAAGATCCTGAAAAAAGTTCAGGATGACAGAGGTATCACTCTAGATTCTTTCCATACTAGAATAACCTCTACGAACCGAACTCATCAATATTTTTATTATCAATTCTTTCTTATAAATTATTGATTTTCATTTTCATGCTTTTTTTAATTTTCTAAGCAAAAATGGCAAATAATAATATCTAAAAAATATATTTTTATACAAACCGCCTTTAAAGCCTGTTTACTCTTAGCTCTCCAAGGCGGAAATTACGTGGATTTTGATAGTCCAAATTTACACTTATTAGTAATGAGAAGGCTACCTAAAAATAATCTACTAAAAAATATATGAGCACTAAGATATTTTCTTCTCATACAAACTTTGTTGAATGGAAATCGATTAATCATCGATCTGCATTTGTCTTTAGCAATTGCGTGGTGTCTCCCAAAAGTATTAAATGTAATGCTGAACTTGTTTCAACATCTAATAGATCTCATAACAAGTTCGGGGATGACAGTAGAAAAAACTGAATACCCACATCACTAGCGCTCCTCGCCATGAGCCAGTACTTAATAATTTATTACTCTTCTGTATTAAGCTCTTCACCTTCACTTTCTGTCTGACTTTCTTCATCTTCTTCAGATTCAAAATTATCAGCAATTAGAGAAACCGATACTACTTTTTCATTTGCTTCTGTTTTAAACAGAATGACTCCACTAGTATTACGCCCTGTAATGCGTACAGATTCAAGCTTACATCTAATCAATTTACCGCTATTGGTAATAAGCATTAACTCATCGGTCATGTTAACAGGCATTACTCCTACAACTAAGCCAGTTTTAGTAGAGACATTAATATTAACTACCCCGCTACCACCACGATTAGTAATACGATATTCATAGGCTGAGCTTCTTTTTCCAAAACCATTTTCAGAGATCGTTAAAATAAATTCTTCAGAAACAGCAAGCTCAAGAATTGTTTCTTTAGTTAAATTAACTCCTAATTCCTCAGTGCTAAAATCACTACCACTAGCTATTTCTAACCTTTTCTCTAACGGAATAGATAAATACGCTTCTCTCTCTTCCATTGTCGCTGACACACCTTTTAAAATGGTCATAGATATTACTTGATCTGTCTCAGCGATCCTCATCCCTCTTACTCCATCTGAAGTACGGCTTTTAAATACTCTTAAAGCATCTACTGGGAATCTTATAGCCTTACCAGCTTTGGTGGCTAATAATACATGATCTTCATCTTTGCAAACTTTTACATCTATTAAATGGTCATTATCATCTAACCTAATAGCAATTTTACCATTTGATTGAATACGCTTAAAGTCTGATAAATCATTTCTTCTAACATTACCTTTACTTGTAGCAAAAATAATATTTAAATTATCCCATTCATCTTGATTCTCAGGTAATGGCATAATATTAGTTATCCGCTCTCCTTCTTTTAAAGGTAGGATATTAACAATTGGTCTCCCTTTACTTTGTGGATTACCAAGCGGCAACTTATATAATTTTAAACTATATACTTGACCAAGACTAGAAAAGAATAGCATCGGGGTATGAGTACTACCGACAAAAACCTGAGTCGTAATATCTTCATCTCGCATTGAAAGTCCGGACCTACCTTTACCACCACGCTTTTGAGCCCTATAAGTCACAAGGGGCACACGCTTAATATAACCACCTAAAGTTACTGTTACGACCATCTCTTCTCTTTGAATAAGATCTTCTATATCATGTTCAAAATCTCCTAATTCAATACAAGTTAGTCTTTCTGTAGCAAATTCATCTTTAATTCTAATTAATTCACTTTTCAAAATTGCTAATAATTTCTCACGTGACCCTAAAATTTCAATATAACCTGCAATCTCTTTTGCAAGTTCTGATAGATCATTCTCTAACTTGTTTTTCTCCATAGCAGTAAGACGTTGCAAACGCATCTCTAATATTGCTTTTGCTTGTGTTTCAGTAAAATAACACTTACCGTCACTTGCGACCATTGCTCGATCATCAACTAATTTGATTAGGCTAATAATACCCGAGGCATCCCAGGCTCTTTCCATTATCTGCTCTTTAGCTGTTACTGGATCATTTGCTGCCTTAATAATTCTGATAATTTCGTCAATATTACTAACTGCAATTGTTAGACCTAATAAGACATGAGCTTTATCACGGGCTTTATTTAATAAATAAATTGTTCTACGAGTAATAACTATTTCTCTAAAACTAATAAAAGCAGATATTACTTCTTTAAGATTCATAACCTTTGGTAGACCATTTTTTAAGGCTAGTATAATAACGCCAAAACTAGTTTGCAGCTGGGTATAAGCATATATTTGATTTAATATCACTTCTGCCATTGCATCTTTTTTAACTTCTATTACTACTCTTACTCCCTTCTTATTTGATTCATCTCTTAAATCACTAATACCTTCAATACGCTTTTCTTTAACTAGCTCAGCAATTTTTTCTACTAATTTTGCCTTATTAACCATGTAAGGAATTTCAGTAATAATAATTGCTTGTTTATTATTAGGCATATCTTCAATTTCAGTCTTCCCTCTAATCAAGATACTTCCACGACCAGTTAAGTAGGCTGATCTAATGCCACTTGTACCAAGAATAATCCCACCTGTAGGAAAATCAGGACCTTTTACTACTGATAAAAGATCTGAAACCTCTATATCATTATTATCTACATACAAACAACAAGCATTTATAATCTCTCCAAGATTATGAGGTGGAATATTGGTAGCCATACCAACAGCAATACCATTACTACCATTTACTAATAGATTTGGAAACATCGAAGGTAATACTACTGGCTCTTGTTCTGAACCGTCATAGTTAGGAACAAAATCAACCGTTTCTTGATCAATATCTTCAATTAAAGTATGAGCAACTTTAGAGAGTCTTGCTTCTGTATATCGCATAGCAGCCGCAGAATCACCATCCATAGAACCAAAATTTCCTTGTCCGTCAATAAGCATTAACCTCAAAGAAAAATCTTGAGCCATTCTTACTAAGGAATCATAAATTGCTGCATCGCCATGCGGATGGTATTTACCCATTACATCACCGACAGTCCTCGCAGATTTACGATATGGTCTATTATTATGATTACCAGCTTCTTCCATTGCATATATTATTCTTCGATGTACTGGCTTTAACCCATCACGAACATCAGGAATTGCTCTACTTACAATTACACTCATCGCATAATCTAAGTAAGATCCTTTCATTTCATCTTCAATGCTTATTGGTATCAGGTTTTGATGATCTAATTTAGCCACTATAGAACTCTTTTATTTGGGTTTTTAAAATATATGTAAGTTTATACTGATCTAACATATGAATAAATTATAATAAATGTCATGGTGAAGAAACTGTAGACATCTAGAAAATATTAAACCATATGTCATCACGAAATCACAAATGACGTTATATATTAAACTGAATGGCCACGCGATTGCTAAAGACAATCACTTACCATGACGTTTTACTCTATGCAACAAGGTTTATACCCCCTTGCAATGGCAGTTCTTTCTGGATTTCTACCAGCTAAGAATAACATCAAGAAAACTAAAATTATTAGCTTGTTATAAATCAATATAGATTAGCCCGAAAAGCTCTTTTTTTCAAGCAAGAAGATTATAAATATTAGAGAAGATTCTCTTATTCTTTTCTTTGATCAAAATTACTTAATTTATATATCAAGCTTAAGAAATTTTATGAATCTAATTTATAGTTATATTTTTTCCCTCTGTATCCTTAGGATAAAACCAGATAATTAGAACTGCACATAATAAACCTAAGTTAAGCAGCAAATTCCATTCTGTCATTGATAGGCCAAATAATTTTACCGCTACTTTATTACAAAGAGCAACAGGTTGGCTATACAACATCTCTTTAATATCATCAATCGACAAATGTTTTGGTATATGTATTAACGTAGAACAAAGAGCGCTTGGTGAAAATATTCCTCTTTCTATCCCAGTATGGTAACCAGCTAAAATACACCCACCTAGTAAATTTAAAACAATAAAGAATAAAGCGTATTTGTTTATTTGCTTAATAATTAAGGCAACAAAAGAAATTTTAATAATAAACAAATAAGGAAATCTCTGATAAATACATAAAGGGCATGGCGAAAAACCTAAAATATATTCTACAAAATATGCTAAGGATAAAGCAAAAATTCCTATAAAAACTAACGATATGTGTAAAATTTTAAAATTATCGTTACGAAAATAATTAATAATTGTAGAAATAGACATAATAATATATTATTTGTTATAAAATTTATAGATTTACATAAATCTCCCGATTAGTATAATCTAATCGTTAACATAGTCAATTCAGATAGAATTAAATACTATATGCATTAACTTAAAATAATTATTTGTTAACTATAAGAAATCGATGCTATTCCCGTGAAGGCAGAAATCAAATTCTTCCAATAATTATATGAATCTATAAATAAAGCATAATTTTTATATTTTTCTGGGACCTCTTTTGGAGGAATAATATCGATGATAAAATATACTATAAATTGTAAAAACACCCATCCTAAAAAGATAATAACATACTAATGGATAAACACAATGTCGGAATCAGAACTTCTAGTAAATGCTATAAAATCAAACGCTTGGCCATTTTTAGAGGCTAAAAAAATCTTAGATAAAATTGGTAATAAAACTCCTGCTAAAGGATATGTATTATTTGAAACAGGCTATGGACCATCAGGATTACCTCATATAGGTACATTTGCTGAAGTTGCTAGATCAATAATGGTACAAGAAGCTTTTAAACAATTATCAAATATTCCTACCAGAATTTTTTGTTTTTCTGACGACATGGATGGGTTACGTAAAGTGCCAAGTAATCTCCCAAACCCTGATATGGTTGCTAAAAATCTTGGAAAACCATTAACATCTGTTCCAGATCCTTTTGGTAAATGCAAGAGCTATGGGCATTACATGAACGCTAAGCTGCGCTCATTTCTAGATAAATTTGGCTTTCATTATGAATTCTTTAGCAGTACAGAATGTTATAAATCTGGAATGTTTGACAAAATGATGTTAAAGGTATTAGAAAAGTATGATGAAATAATGGCTTTAATGCTTCCCACTTTCAGAGATGAAAGAAGAGCGACTTACTCACCTTTCATGCTAATTTGCCCTAATACTGGAGTTGTCCTGCAAGTTCCTATTACTAAGACTAATCTTGCAAATGGTACTGTAACATATCAGGATAATACAGGGAATGATATAGAAGTACCTGTAACAAAAGGTCATTGTAAGCTACAATGGAAACCAGATTTTGGTATGCGCTGGGCAGCATTGCAGGTTGATTATGAAATGTATGGCAAAGATCACATGCCTAATGCTCAAATATATTCTGAAATTTGTCGAATCTTAGGAGGGAATGAACCGGTACAATTCTTCTATGAATTATTCCTTAATGAAAAAGGCGAAAAAATTTCTAAGTCTAAAGGAAATAGCATAACTGTTGACGAGTGGCTGCAATACGCACCTGTAGAAAGCATGTCTTTATTCATGTATCAAAACCCTACTAGAGCAAAACGTTTGTATTTTGATGTAATACCTAAAAATGTTGATGAATATATTATTTTTAATAAAAAATATCATTTAGAAACTGATCAGGTAAAGCGCTTTAGCAATCCAGTACATCACATACATCATGGTAATGTGCCAGTTTATGAAACTTTTGGTATAAGTTTTAGCTTACTATTAAATTTAGCATCTGTTTGCAATCCAGAAGATAAATCTGTATTGTGGGGATTTATTAGCAAATATAATCCTGATGCTACTAAAGAAACAACTCCTTATTTGGATCATTTAACAGATTTTGCAATTCGTTACTATAATGATTTTATTAAAGCTAATAAATCTTATTTAATTCCTAATGCTCAGCAAAAAATTATATTACAGGAGATAATAACTCTATTATCTAACTTATCAGAAGATATTACTTCTGAACAAATACAAGAAAAAATTTATGATATTGGTAATAATCACAACTATGAAAATTTACGAGATTATTTCAAAGAACTATACCAAATAATTCTTGGTCAAGTTGATGGGCCAAGACTTGGCACCTTTATAAAACTTTTTGGAATTAAAGATACAATAAGATTAATTGAAGAAAAATTAGGCTCTTAAGGCTTAATTTTTAATTCACTATTATTTTTGCCTATATGTCAAATATATAATATCATAATGAGTAGTAACTGCTTATTATGATATTATAATAGAATATTACACTGGCATTATAGTCTTACCTTATTTAATATTATTTCTTTTATGATATAAATAACTCGTTATTGATAACAAATATATGAATAAAATAAGACTTGATCAATATTTAGTTGTATTTAAGCTAGCTGATAACCTTCCCTTGGCAAGAAGCTTAATAATACAAGGAAAAGTATATATAAATCAGTTACCTAATACTAAACCAGGTAGTCAAGTTGCCATTAACTCTAACAATATTACCATTAAACAATCAACCCATGATTATGTATCACGTGGGGCTCTAAAACTAATTGCAGCTTTAGAACATTTTAATATTGACCCAACTGATTTAATCTGTTTAGATATAGGATCGAGCACAGGGGGGTTTACTGAAGTTTTACTACGCAAACATGCTAAAAAAATTTATGCTGTAGATGTTGGTTATGGTGAATTACATTATAAATTACGCAATAATCCTAAAATTTCTGTAATCGAAAGAACCAATGCTCGCTATTTAACAAGAGAGCATATTTCTTTCCCCCCTGATCTTATTGTTTGTGACGCAAGTTTTATTAGCCTTACTACAATACTACCTACACCACTTAATCTTGCAAAAGATAGTTGTCAATTAATTTGCCTTATTAAACCACAATTCGAAGTGGCAAAAAATGAAGTAGGACCAGGAGGAATAGTAAAAGATCCTGTATTACATCAACGGGTTTGTGATGAGATCCAGCAGTGGTTAGAACTATATAAATTTAATATATTAGGTATAATAGCCAGTCCTATTTTAGGAACAAAAGGCAATAAAGAATTTTTAATTTATGGAAAAAGAACAACAATTTAAAACTACGAATACAGAACTCAATGCTAATGATCAATATAGTGTTAGATTACTAGATAAAGTTCAACAATTGAATGATGCTACCAACAATAAAGCAGATTTAGATATAATAAAAAAAGCTATTATTTATGCTAAAAAGTATCATGGTAGTCAGATGCGTAAATCTGGCGAGCCTTTTTATTCCCACCCTTTAGAGGTTGCTTATTTAGTATCTGATTATTTCTTTCGTACAGATATTATAGTAACAGCTATATTGCACGATACAATAGAAGATACAGAATTAACTAAAGAAATGATAGAACAAGAATTTGGAAATATTATTGCTTGCCAAGTAGAGGATCTTACTAGAATTAAAGAAGGTGTAAATATTAGCTCAGCAAAAATTATGGATTTATTATTTGAACAAGAAAAATATGATGTTTTAATGATTAAGATATTTGATAGACATTCATAATGTATGTACCCTTGAACACAAATCCCCTGAAAAAATTGCTAAAACTGTAAAAGAAACTATAAAATATTTTATCGGCATATTAATTAAAACTGATAACTTTGCTGTAGAACAGAAATTTTACAATACTCTCATGCATTTACTAATGGACAGACCTAAATAATATACAATATTATTAAGTTAAAATGCTGTTGTTTAAAGAAATCTCTAACGACAATAGCATGTTTAAGATCAACTATTAGCGGATCTTTGCATCTTTGTTTATATATTACTATAAAAATTTAATCTCTTTTGGGTATATACCCCGCCGCTTGCGGCGTAATATGGAGGAATGAGCAAATATATACACAAAAGTCATAATGTTACGGTACTGCTGTATCACATGGTATTTCCAGCAAAATATCGCCGAGCATTGTTTGACGTATCAGTTGATCAAGTATTAC
>JAJIYR010000107.1 GCA_020881085.1 Rickettsia endosymbiont of Bryobia graminum
CCCCGCCGCTTGCGGCGTAATATGGAGGAATGAGCAAATATATACACAAAAGTCATAATGTTACGGTACTGCTGTATCACATGGTATTTCCAGCAAAATATCGCCGAGCAGTGTTTGACGTATCAGTTGATCAAGTATTACGAGAAATATGTTTAGAGATAGAAAAGAGAAATCAAATGTCTCATTAAAAAGTTCGTGTGATACTTTCCCTTTAGCTATTTCTTGAAGATAATCTGAATTAACTGATATTCTAACTCTTACTGTATCTATAATATCATTTTCTGTAGTTGGCTTAATTGCAGCTGGTTTAATTTTGTTAAAAGCAGATTTCCACAGCTGTTTAGAATCTTTACGTTCTTTATCATCGCTTTTCATAATAAACCATTTATGGTAAGTTCTAGAATTAATTAAGCCAGATATAATAATTTTTAATTAAAAAAATATAGATATACTGTTCGTAAATTGGAGAAGAAGGCTGTCAATATTTCTACAGAAAGCATATACCAATTTATTTATACATCTGCTACAGCCAAAGAAGAAAAGCTATATTTATATTTAGCAAGAAGAAGAAAATCTAGACTTCATCATGGAACGCGTATTAGACAAAAACGAGTTGTAATACCAGATAGAGTCTCAATTCTTGAAAGACCGGAAATGCTAAGGAAGCTAGCTGAACTAGGAAATTTAGAAGGAGACTTAACTTTTAATAAAGGCAATCAAAGTCGCAATATAGGTGGTCTTGTGGACATTAGAACACAAAAGGTGTTTCTTACTTTAAATCGATCAAAAAGTACAAAAGAAGTAATTGGAAATATGAATAGGGTAGGAATCGCACCACGCTAGCAAAAGATGGATAAAACTAATCGCTTATCACTCATACGATAGACTGTTATATAAGATATTTAGAGTTGAGTTGAAAGTATGTATTAACTAACTCGATTAGGGAATATTGATTAAACTTAAGAACTAGAATATAGTATCTCTGTTAGGTAAAGTAAGAAAAATATTTGCCGTAGATATTAAAAATGTATTAAAATTATGGGTTACTAGGTGTTTTCTTCTTATTGCTCTTCCATCTATTATGAAACCAAAACCATTGACCTGGATTTTGTTTGATCCAATCTCCTATAATATTATTAATCTTAAGCATAATATTATAGCAATCCTTTTTATCATCATGGGTCTTCTTAAACTTAATTGCTGGATGGATAATTACTTTAAAATAACTATCTTGCGTGCGAATAACCTGCAATGGAATAATTGGATAGTCAAATTGCAGAGCAAGTTTAGCAATTGCATGAGCTGTCATAGCTGGCTTACCTAATAGCGGCACTTCTATACCATCATTCATCTTTTGATCTACTAGCATACCAATAGAATAACCTGATTTGATTGCAGACATTAACGATCTTATACCTTTAGGACCTTTAGGAATTAACCTGATACTTTCGCTAACTCTTGCATTATTAACTAATTTATCTACATAAGGATTATTTGCCCTGCGGTAAATAATTGCAAATTTAGGATAAAATCTATTTATTATTCTGAGGACAAAATCCCAATTGGCAAAATGCCCAGTAAACATTAAAAATGGCTGATTAGTTTCTTGAAACTTCTTTATATTCTCTAAACCTATCACCTTGATCCTTTTGGATAATTCTTTCTCTGCCATATTGCTGACATAAGGGAACTCCCCTATAAAACTACCAAAATTATCCCATATTTGATTAAGTGTTTCTTGAGAATTGGTAGTTTTGCCTAAAATATTTTGGATATTATTTTTAGCAATTTTATGAACTGGCAATAAAGGGCCAATTTTTTTTGCTAGATACCGACAAATACTTACTGATTTAACGAGACCAAATATTCTAATTATTTTTATTACTATTAGAATAAAAAAATACTCCAATAAATATCTAATATTTTTAAAGGATTTTTTCATATATTAGATCTATTAATTGCTGATTTCTACTGATTAATAAATTAACATCGCAACAAATCAGTGGTAATTTATTATTATCAATTTTGACGTAATCTTTTCTAGTAGTTATTAGATAGGCATTATTTTGTTTTGCATGATTTGCTAAGAATTTCAAATCATTATTAGAATATATATGGTGGTCTGAGAAAATCTTATAACCTAGTAATTTTAAGCCATAATTTTCTAATGTTGAAAAAAATCTTTGTGGATTACCTATCCCACTAAAGGCAAAATATTTTTTTGTTTTATCTATCTCTATAGAAGGGATTATTTGTGCTTGAAATAATTTATCTCCTACATTATTTAATAATGAAAGGTTAATATTATTACTATTAGTACCTACAGAAACTATCGCGTTAGCTTTCTCAATTGCGGATTTTGGATATTGGCGTAATGGCCCTGCTGGAATTAAAAACTTATTACCAAATAACCTATCCGTATCAATTGTTAAAATAGTAAAATCCTTATAAAAGTTAGGATTTTGCATCGAGTCATCAACTATAATTACTGATGGTTTAAGCTGATCTATTAAAGGTTTAATATAGCCTATTTTCTTAGCGGCGATAACTAAGCCATATTCTAATAGCATTACTGATTCATCACCTACTTCTAGAGCAGTATGGTTAGGATTAACTAGTACAGCGCCTTTTAGTTTGCTACCATAGGCTTTAGTAATAATTATAAAATTAACATTCTTAGACTTTAAACTTCTTGCAAGAAAAGCAACGATTTGGGTTTTACCTGTCCCACCAATTGTAATATTACCAACACAAATTACCTTACATGGAAATCTTATAGGGTTAGAAATAGCCTTTCGTATATAACTTGCAAGAAAATATATCCAACTAAAAGGCAATAATACATAAGAAATAATATTTCTTGTCTGCCAAAATTTTGGATAAAGAAGCTTTATCATGTTCTTATAAATCAGTTGATTATGACATTAAGTTTGTAAATATAATATACCATTATTAAAATGTTTAAACCAGATAATATACCACAATTAAGCCCAATAGCATAAATGATTGGGATATGGCATTTATTAAATAACAGAACAGTCATGGCGAAAGAGTCTTAAGACTACGTGATCATGAAGTAATGAATACTAGTCGTCATGCTGAATTTATTTCATCATCCCTCTTAATATATATACTAGATCCTGAAACAAGTTCAGCATGACTTCAGTTGAGTTTAGGATGACGTATTAGTATTACTGGATGGTCATGCTCATTACATTTGCTCGCTGTGACAATTTTTACAATATAAATAATTATTTATATTAACCTACTTTTGTTAATATCAAGTCCTATATCCTTAACATAGTTATTTATTTTTCCTATATCCATATCCCACCATTTTAACTTTAGTAATTTTTCTATAGTTTGATCATCAAATCTTTTCTTATTACCTTAGCAGGACTACCTCCAACTATATAGCTAACCCGATTGAACTATTATGATAAGTGCTGTATAAGAATAGTTTAAAAAGTTAGATAATGATTTATGCGAGCATATAGTCAAGATTTAAGGAACAAAGTAATAAATAAATACAAAGAAGGAACAATGACAATG
>JAJIYR010000108.1 GCA_020881085.1 Rickettsia endosymbiont of Bryobia graminum
CCCTACCAGGTAGAATATCTTTAATTCTGTCCCACTGATCATCACGTAAAGCATATCGGCGCATAGAGAATTTTATCCTTCTTTTTCTCTCTATTCCACCTCATATTTTTACTCTTGTCAATCTTAATTGATGACACCCCCTAGTTTAAAAGAAGCTTTTATTGTTTTTAAAACTTCCTTTGTATCAATAATTGTAGTTAATTTTTTTAATTCTTCTAAGTTTGTTTTGTGATTAAATAAATCAGCTATTTGCTCAATAGTAAAATCTTTTAAATCCTTAATAGTGCCAAGTTTCATAATATAAAACTTATTCTCTTTAGTTACTCCATCAATCACACATTCTTCAGAATTACCTCCTATTGATTGACAGCAATTAGTAATCATCCCTAAAATATAAGCTCTTGAATCATTTATTGGTAATTTTACTAAATGATAATCATTAGCTTGTTTAATTTCTCCTTGATCATTAGTATATCTAAATCTATTTTCATAATTTCGTCTTTATGTTATTAATGGTTAATAAAAATTAACGCATTGATATAGATTATTATTATTTAAGCAAGGATTATTTTTATTTTATCAAAAACTTATAAATTTCATCTTGCAATTTATAAGGAATTAATAAATTATTAAAAAAATTATAAAATATAAAATGAAACTAGTCACCTGGAATATTAACTCCGTAAGGTTAAGGCTTAACTTATTAAAAAAACTAATTGAAGAACAACAGCCTGATATTATAGCGTTGCAAGAAATTAAAACTATCAACGATTATTTCCCCTATCAAGATATTAAAGATATGGGGTATCCGTATATATACTTTTCTGGACAAAAGTCATATAATGGGGTCGCTATTATATCAAAACTACCCTTTACTAACCAATTTTCCTTAGAACTATATAACGAAGATAAACGTCATATAGCAGTAGAAGTATTAGGAATAGAACTACACAATTTCTATGTTCCAGCTGGAGGAGATATTCCTGATGTAGAGCTTAATAAAAAATTTAAGCATAAATTAGAATATATTAGATTAGCAGAAGAGTGGTTCTTAAAAACTCATAATAAAGATAGTAAAATTGTCTTAATGGGTGATTTGAATATCGCTCCTCATGAACATGATGTATGGTCTAGTAAAGCTTTACGTAATGTAGTCAGTCATACTGATATAGAAAGGGTTGGTTTGTTAAAATTTCAAAATTCTCTTGGTTTCATAGATACTAGTCGTCATATTGTGCCATTTCATCAAAAATTTTATACTTGGTGGAGTTATAGAAATAAAGATTGGCAAAAATCGAATAGAGGACGTAAGTTAGATCATGCTTGGGTTAGTTCTAACTTAAAGAATAATATTTTGTCGATAAACTCCTTGAGTGAAGCTCGAAATTGGCTACAACCTTCTGATCACGTACCATATTTCTTAAATTTAAAAATTTAAAAATGCAACTTATTGATAATCAAAATTCTCTTAACCAATTTTGTAGTGAACTTAATAATTATAAAATTATAAGTGTTGACACTGAATTTTTACGTGAGAATACATACTTTGCTCAGCTTAGTACAATTCAAATTATGACTAATGATCATAAGGTAATCATTGATGCTTTGAGTAAAATAGATTTGTCAGTAATTAATAAAATATTTCTTAATGATAAAATCCTTAAAATATTTCATGCTCCAAGAGAGGATTTTGAGATATTTTATCATTTATTTAAAACTCTACCATGCAATGTTTTTGATATCCAAATTGCTGCCAATGTTTGTAATCTAGGAAAGTATTTAAGCTATGCTGATATCTGTAGTAAATTATGTAATGTTCAGATTGATAAAACATATCAAAGGTCAAATTGGTTAAATAGACCTATTAGCTCTAATATGCTAGATTATGCTATTAAAGATGTTGAATATCTACAATCAATCTATCAAATATTACAACAAATAATAACTGATAGAAATTTACAAGGTAATCTTAACTTACAAATCGAATCTTTACTTAATATTGAAAATTATCGTGTTAATCCTACAAAAGCTTGGAAAAAAATTAAATTTAATAATTATAATTTATCTTTCCTTGATAAAATAAAAACTATGGCAGCTTATAGGGAAGATCAAGCAAGCAAGATAAATATTCCAAGAAGACATTTTATCTCCGACGAAGATTTAATAAAAATTTGCCAATATTTACCAAGTGATGATCAAGATTTTACTATGTTAAAATTAAATAATGGTTATTTAAATAGGCAAAAATATAGGAGGGAAATAAGCAATTTATGTATAGCATTGCAAGAACTCCAGTGAGATGGTATACTAGAAGGATGGATGTTTTTAAACTTATTGATATAGATGGCAATTTTTAGCGTAGTCTTTTTTAAAACAATTTCCATATTGCTCAGTGTAGTAATTGGGTTTTTGGCGGGCAAGTATTCTAAAGTTGAACGGGATAGTATCGCCTCATTATTGTTCTATTTTATTTCTCCTATAGTTTTCTTCGCTATTCCGGCTAGCACTACTTTAAATCTTGCTGCATTAAGCGTAACACTAGTAGTTTTTTGTATAGCAACATTACTCTCAATATTTTCCTATTATTTTTTTGGTAGACATTGGCAAGACCATACTCGTAATATTATAGCATTATCTGCTGGTACAGCTAACGGTGGGTATTTTATGCTGCCAATTGCCTCAGCGCTATTTGATGATTATACTCTGAGCTTGTATATGATGGCAGTTATAGGAGTCAATATTTTTGAAGCAACAGTTGGATTTTATATTTGTGCTAGAAGCTTTTCTAGTACCAGAGAAAGTATTATTAAAGTAATAAAACTACCAATTTTAAATGGTTTTTTATTAGGTTGTTTATTTAGTTTTGCTGGTTTTACTTTACCTGATTTTCTAGATGATTTTTTATATAATATGAGGGGAGCTTTCTCTATTTTAGGAATGGTTATGGTAGGTCTTGCTCTCTCTGCTATGAGTAAATTTGAGATAGATATAAAATTTACGTTAGCAACTTTCTTAGCAAAGTTTTTATTCTATCCTATAGGGGTTGGTATTTTTATCTTTTTAGACAGGTTTATTTTAAGATGGTATGATGAGAATCTTTATAATGCTTTAAAACTTCTTTCTACAGCACCTTTAGCAGCAAATTTAATCGTTATATCTAGTATACAAAAATTTCACCCAGAAAAAGTTGCTACAACAGTGTTTTTATCACTAATTTTTGTTACCATTTATATGCCAATTATGGTAAGTATATTTGTAACGAATTTAAATTAATATATATAAAAGACGTTGTTTATTTAATTTCATGAGTTTTTAAAATTATCTTAGAATAGATAAAAATGTTATTTACTAAAGAGCTTTTAATGAAAGAAAAAGCAATAATGATAGGACCTTATATCAACTGGTTAGGTTCCCAATACATTGATTTTTATAAGATTGCTAAAGCATTAAGTGATACTTTCCGAGTAATCTGTATAGATTATCCAGGAAGAGGGGGAAGTGACTACTTTGAAGAAAAAGACCATTATATGTAAAAGATAGTATCGCTTTTCTAAAGAAATTGGGAATAAAAAATTGTATCTGGCTTGGTACTTCAATGGGCGGTATTATTGGTATGGTTTTAGCAATGATATAGGGCCCTTTATTAAATCTGCGCCATTAGTAAAAATTTCTCAATATGCTAGCAAACCTCTTGAATTTATTAGTTTAGATAAGGCAAAAGAATATTTAAAAATGATATATAGCCCTTTTGGCATTAAGAATGAAGAAGATTGGGATTATTTAACTAAATATAGTTTTATTAGAACTTCAGATGGAATATATAAAATGAATTACGATCCTGCTATAGTATATGGGATGACTGCAAATAATAAAAAACCTAAAAATGTTGATATATGGTATAAAATTACTTGTAAATTATTGGTTATTCATGGTGCTAAATCAGAGATTTTAGAACAATCTACTATTGATAAAATGAAAGAAACAAAGAACTTTGATCTTTATGTTGTAGATTATGCCGGGCATGCTCCATCATTGTTGGAATATGATCAAATTAATTATATAAAAGATTGGTTGAAACAGTTTATATAATATTTATGAGGGATAAATTATAAGGCATATAACTATATATGAGTATAGGGAATCATGAAGAAATGCTTATTAATAATATTACTAATTATACCATATAACTCATACGGGAAGGAACAACTGGCTACTGCAATAAATAATAATAACAATATTGAAATACTAAAAACAAATAAGGTAAATATGATTTCTACTAAAGTACTAATTATTGGCTCAGGACCAGCTGGTTTAACTGCTGCTATTTATGCCGCAAGGGCAGGGTTAAAGCCTATATTGATAAATGGAATGCAACCAGGAGGGCAGCTAACTATTACTACAGATGTTGAAAACTATCCCGGATTTGTAGAAGCCATACAAGGGCCTTGGTTAATGGAACAAATGAGTAACCAAGCAAAAAATGTAGGAGCTGAAATTATAAATGATCATGTAGAAAAAATTGATCTAAAAATTAGACCTTTTATTGCTACTATGTCCTCTGGTAAGGTTTATAAAGCTGATAGCCTTATAATATGTACTGGTGCTCAAGCTAAGTGGCTTAATATACCTTCTGAAGACCATTTTCAAGGGCATGGCGTTTCTGCTTGTGCTACTTGTGATGGCTTCTTTTTTAAAAATCAAAAAGTATTAGTCATTGGTGGAGGTAATACTGCTGTTGAAGAAGCTTTATACTTAACTAATCATGCTAGTGAAGTAATAATTGTTCACCGTCGTGATAGTTTTAGAGCAGAAAAAATCTTACAGGATAGATTACTACAAAATCCTAAAATATCTGTTGTTTGGGATCACGAATTGGTTGAAATACTTGGTCACGAAAACCCAAAATCCGTTACATCAGCTAAGATAAAAAATACTAAAACTGGTGAAACTCAAATAGTTGATTGTACAGGGATATTTATAGCAATTGGGCATAAACCCAATACTGAATTATTTAAAGGACAGGTCGATACGGATAGTGATAATTATATTATCACTGAACCAAACTCGACACAAACTAGTGTTAAGGGTGTATTTGCAGCTGGTGATGTTCAGGATAAAATTTTTAGACAAGCAGTTACTGCTGCAGGTACTGGATGTATGGCAGCTTTAGAAGTTGAAAAGTTTCTAAGTGAGAATAATAATAAATAAAACTTAGTAAAACTAAGATATTAACCGGGGCTTAGTTTTATACCCTTGATTTTCCATAATATAGATTATAGAATAATAATAAATTAGACTAATTTTTATAAAACTCTTATTTTAAACTTGATATCTCTTGATCTTTCTGGTATGAATGTTCTCGGATAGGTGTCCGAGTGGTTTAAGGATCTAGTCTTGAAAACTAGCGTACGGGCAACCGTACCGTGGGTTCGAATCCCACCCTATCCGCCATTATATTAGCGACCTATTATCATTATCTGCTTGTTACTCCAATAAAGAATATGTCAAAGATTTGGAATCCAAACCTTTAACTTCTAAATAGCTCTTAGCTATATATTCATACTCTGTAGTGTTTTAGCAATTACAATAGATGCTTTACCACCGCCAAAAATCTTGAGACGACTCTTCCCGATGCTATTTTCTTTTACTACTTTATCAAAATCTGTTAACTGAAATTTATAAGAAGAAAAATTGGAGCTGGTAAAACTTCCCATAACCTTTTGCGAACCTGTATTTTCTATTTCTGGCCATGGCGTAGTATTTAAAAAAACATAACAAGGAATTCCAGCAAAAAACGCTTCCTTTTGCAATCCTCCAGAATCTGTAAGGACTAGATTGGAATCACTTATTAACCCCATCATTTCAAGGTATGATAATGGTTCCTCTAAATGTATTTTAGGATGATTTACTAATTTCTTATAAAGATTATATTTAAGAAGATTATTTCTAGTTCTTGGATGTATTGGATATACTATATGCTCTTCTAAGGAAATCAACATATCACACAAGTTAGATAAATTAGCTTGTGTATCAACGTTTTCTTGCCTGTGAAATGTACATACAAAATATCTATCAAAGCGCTTAGCATACTCAGATTTTATAAATGATAATTGCTTTTCCATAAAAAGGTCTAGCATTACATCACCAGAAAAAACTATTTTATCTTCAGTAAAACCTTCTTTCTTTAAATTTTGTACGGAAGTTATATCAGGAGCAAATAAAATATCCGAACTATTATCAACTAAAATTCTATTATATTCTTCTGGAATAGTAATATCACCAAGGCGTGGTCCAGCTTCAATATGGGCTATTTTAATATTAAGTTTTTTAGCAGCAATAGCGGCACTTAAAGTTGTATTAGTATCTCCATACACCAATACTATATGTGGTTGTTCCTTTAGAAAAATATTTTCTAAAGCAGCAATACAAGTTGAAATAAACTGGAGATCTGAAAGATTATTGATATTCAAGTTATAATCAGGAGTCTTAAGGTTCAATTCTTTAAAAAAAGAATCACTCATCTTTGTATCAAAATGTTGACCAGTATTAACTATAGTTTCATCACATCCAAATTCCACTAATTTTTTTGAAATAGTTGCGGATTTAATAAATTGTGGACGATTTCCAAAAACAGTTAAAATTCTTTTCATAATTCCTATAATAAAAGTAATCCCCGCCGCAAGCAGCGGGGTATTTTAGAAGAAAGCTAGCTGATGATCCTCATGCAGTTTCTTATATTCCATGCCTTGGTTTTTTACGTATTTTCCTATCATATTCTCATTTCCATGCTTACCTACC
>JAJIYR010000109.1 GCA_020881085.1 Rickettsia endosymbiont of Bryobia graminum
TTGGAGAAACTTAAAATCAAAACTAAGCTTAATCATTTTGCTATAAAGTATAAGTTATTGGTAAAAGCTAATCAATCTGCTTTTAAGGAATTACATAATATGAATGCTATTACAGCTTAGTGCGTAACATGAGTAAAATAATGCAAACCTCTATATAATAGAGAGAAAAATTTTAAAGAGGAATATGAAACAAAATATCATAGAAACAATAGTAGGTGCTTTAGTACTAATAACAACCTTAACTTTCTTTATTTTTGCATATAAAATTGGCAGCTCATCAAAAATTGAGGATGGCTGTGTTATCAATGCCTCTTTTCAAAATGCTGGAGGAATAACGCATGGTAGTGATGTTATGCTAGCAGGAGTAAAAATAGGATCAGTAACTAATATCACTCTAGATAAAACAAGCTTTTTTGCATTATTAACTATTACAATTAATAATGATATTAAATTACCAAAAGATAGCAATTTAGCTATAGTATCAAGCGGATTACTTGGCGGAAAATATATAGCAGTAACTCCAGGGCTATCTGAAGAAGTTCTGCATTCTGGTGATAAAGTAGAATATACTAGGTCTTCAGTAAGTCTTGAAGATATACTTGGAAAACTAATCTATTCTTTCGGAGGAGACAAAAAGTAATAATATTATTACTTTTTGATAAAAAAAACTATCTTATAGATATTTTTATTTAGCTTTTTTTAAAAATTGCTAATAATATTCTTAAAATAAGACAAATAATATATGTTTAAATTAAATACTATATTTAGTGGTCCAATGAAATCTGATAATAACCAAAACCAGAATAGTGCTGTACAATCTAACCTTATCAAAACTACTAGGAATTGGTATGAAGAAAAATCTGACAAATTAATAGTTCAACGTAATATATTATTAGTATTTTCACTATTACTCATTGTACTAATAATATTAGCTATCTCTACAGTAATATATATAGTAAATTCTAGAGAATTTAGTCCTTTTGTTATCCAAATTGATGATAGTTCAGGAATGGCAACTGTTGTAAACCCATTATCATCAACCGTATTAGATGATAATGAAGCGCTTGCAAAATATTTTCTTAAAAGATATTTAATTGCTAGAGAAACATATAATCCTGTAGATTTTGATACAGAGGCGCGAAAAACTGTTAGATTACTTTCAACAAGTTCAGTATATTATGCTTATTTAGGTTATATAAAAAATAAAGATTATGACCCTGTTATAAAATACGCACAAAATAATACTACCTTTTTAACTATTAAATCTTGGTCAAAATTAGATTCAACTAAATATATAATAAGGTTTTCTATTACTGAAACAGTTGGTAATAAAAGTGTATTTAATAAAATAGCAGTAGTAAGTTTTGCTTATGTTGCAATGGAATTAACAGATGCAGATCGTGATATTAACCCTATCGGCTTTCAAGTAAATGGTTATAGAGTAGATGATGACAATAGTTAGATTATTTTTTTCAATAACATTATTATGTGTTTTTATTACTATTAAAGTAAATAATGTCTTTGCACGAAATATGAGTTGTACAAACGATTTATCTATCACTACTGATAATAGGATAAAAACTTATATATATAACCCTAATGAAGTTTTTCTATTAGTTTTACATTATGGTTTTCAAGCAAATATAGAATTTGCAAAAAATGAAGAAGTGCAAAATATTATTCTAGGTGAATCTTATGCCTGGAAAATGACACCACTTGCTAATAGATTATTTATTAAGCCCTTAGAAAAAAATATTAGAACTAATATGACTATAGTTACTAATAAAAGAACTTATCAATTTGATATAGTGTCAAAAGAATTGGAAGATGGCAGAGAAAAGGACTTAGTATATTTAATTAGATTTTATTATCCAAGTAATAGAAAAACTAATTCTTTTAGAAGGATTGATAATCATCCAGACTGTACAGGATCTTACAATGAGTGTAGTTTCCCTCAAAAAACTAGTAAATATGAATGTGAGTAATTGAGAAAATTAAAAATACTAAAAAACTAAAATGTTCAATAAACTATGCCAACATGAGATTGCCGCAAGCTACTGGCTAAATTTACAGTGATGGGTATCTGATTAGTTTATATTAATATAGTTAATTATTTGAATAAATTTGTATATAAATTATGGCAGAAGAAAATACAGTCAATTCTCAAAATCAAATAGATAATCAAAGAGAGCAGGAAATACCTGAAGTCCAAAATGAATTATCTAAAGTAGCTACTAATCCTAAACAAAGCATTATAATACTAATTATTGTTGCAGTTATTTTCTTAGCAATATTTTATAAAATGTTTTTTAGTGAGAGTGAGCCACCTCCAGCTACAGTAGCAAAACCTACCTCTGTTACTAAACCGATAGAAGAGGCAGCTACAAATATACCTGGAATTCCTAAATTACCAGATGCTCCAAAATTACAAGTTCCTACTGAATTGCCTCCACCTCCTCCACTTGCTAAGGTTGAACTTCCATCGGTCCCTACACCAGTACCAACAAAGGAAGCTCCTAACATAGTTACTCCCCTTCCTCCTACCATGCCTAATACAGACAAGTTAATGAAAAGTGATGAGGATCAACGTCGCCTTGAAGCAAAAAGGAAATCTTCTATTGTATTAATTGCTGGAACGCCACCTGCAAAAACGCCAGAACAAATTGCTGAAGAAGCTGCTTTTGTTGAGCGTGGAGATATGCGCTTTGTGCTTGCTCGTGGTAAAATAATCAATGCAGTTCTAGAAACTGCAATCAACAGTGACTTTGGTCGAGAAGTAAGAGCAGTAATTAGTAGAGATGTATATTCAGAACAAGGTCAGATTATTTTAATTCCTAAAGGTTCAAAAGTCTTTGGAACTTATAATACAGGTACTGATGGAGCATATGGTAGAGTTGCTATAATCTGGAATCGTATTGATTTATCAAATGGTTATTCTATTAACTTAGATGCCTTATCCGTTGATAATCTTGGTAGACCAGGTGAACAAGGTAGGGTAGATGAAAAATTAAAAGAAAGATTAACTAACTCTATATTAATGTCTGCCTTTAATATTGGTACAGCGCATGGACTTAATAAAATAGTAAAACCAACTATTAATTCTCAATCTGCTGCTACTAATACTGCTGAAGGAACTAATATTCAAAATCTAGCTCAAAGTATTAATAATGCCGCTGGAACTGAAGACTTTAAAATTGCTCAATTATGTTCTAGCGTGCAAAATGCTATTACTGATAAAACCTCATCTGCTTTTACTAGTGTACTACAAGCTTGTAATACTGCTCAAACTACAACAGGTGCTCAACCAGGTCAAAGATTGAGTGCTTTGATTAGTTCCGTAAATAATGCCGCAGCTACCTTATTTACATCGACAGCAGTTGCTAGCACTCCTACTCAGGCTCAATTAGCATCTAAACAGGCTTTTACAGATATTACTGATACTATGAAGGACTTTATTGAGCAGCAAGATTTTAAAACAACTATTACTTTGGATCAAGGAACTGTAATTAAAATTTATGTTAAAAAAGATTATAAATTTCCTCTAAAGGTTTTAAACAAATCAAAATTAATTAATTAGATGATTAGTAACTTTGCTGCTTTAGAAACATTTCTATTACCTTTTAAGGAATTATTTTCTGAAGAAGGGATTAATGAAATTATTGTTAATAAACCAGGGGAAGTATGGGTCGAAAAAAAAGGAGATTTCTATCTAAAGCCATTAGCTGAACTGGACATGGAACATTTATTATCCCTTGGTAGATTAGTTGCTCAATCAACTGACCAAACAATATCTGAAGAAAAACCTTTACTATCTGCTTCATTACCAAATGGTTATCGTATTCAAATAGTATTTCCTCCAGCTTGTGAACAAGGAACGGTTGCCTACGCTATTAGAAAAGGCAGCACTATGACTTTAACTTTCGATCAATATGCAAAACTAGGAGCTTTTGATTCAACATCAGTAGGAGAAGTAGTTGATGAAAACGTTAATACGCTAAATAATTATTTGAAAGAAAAAAATATCAAAGAATTTATTAGGCATGCTGTATTAACTAAAAAAAATATTATTATTAGCGGTGGTACTTCAACAGGTAAAACAACTTTTACTAATGCCGCTCTATCAGAAATCCCTCATGATGAAAGATTAATTACCGTTGAAGACGCCCGAGAAGTAGTATTGTCAAACCACCCTAATCGAGTACATCTTTTAGCGTCAAAAGGTGGACAAGGTAGAGCAAAAGTTACAACACAAGATCTAATAGAAGCATGCCTACGTTTAAGACCTGATAGAATTATTGTTGGGGAGCTTAGAGGAGCCGAAGCATTTAGCTTTTTACGAGCAATTAATACAGGTCACCCTGGTTCTATATCAACCCTGCATGCTGATACGCCTGCTATGGCTTTAGAACAACTTAAATTAATGGTAATGCAGGCTAGTCTTGGGATGCATCCAGAGGAAGTAAAAAAATATATTTTAGCAGTGGTAGATATCGTTATACAATTAAAACGTGGTTCTGGTGGAAAAAGATATGTTTCTGAAATATATTATAGTAAAAATAGTAATTTAGAGTAAATTTTTATTATTTGATAAGATATAACTATATTTAATCGGATAATATAAATACTACCTAGCCAGCTCATTTATAAAAAACGTCCTGAGCTAGGTTACATTACGACGTGGTGATAACCCATTGATAACTTTAATAAGTAGAATAACTACATGTTGTCTAAATAATAAGGAAGTAGATTAAATGAATTTTGAAAAAATATTAAAAATTACTCGTAATATTTTTGGGCATTCGATAATTCATCCTGCCGTAGCCTTTTGTACTATCTGGATTTGTGGAGCTCTAGTAGCTTTTGTTACTAATGAAGTACACGCATTAAATATTGATCTATCCGCAATAAATATAGCTCATAAATGGGCTAGCTGGTTAATAAGCGTATGGACTCAATTACCATTTGAAGCTTATGAATACCTAAAATTAAAATTAACCTTGGCTTTTCTTGTTCCACCTCTTGTAGTTTTAGCATTTTATTATAAAAACTTTAAAAGAATTAAAAATTTAGAGTTTTTTGTTCAACCGGAAAAAGTTTATGGTGATGCTAGGTGGGCTACTGCTGAAGACGTAGACAGGGCTGGTTTGCGAGCTAAACATGGCATGTTACTTGGGGTAGATAACGGAGGTTATTTTGTTGCTGACGGATTCCAACATGCTTTACTTTTTGCTCCTACCGGTTCAGGAAAAGGTGTCGGATTCGTAATTCCAAATTTATTATTTTGGGAACATTCAGTTGTTGTTCATGATATTAAATTAGAAAATCACGGCCTTACAAGCGGTTGGCGAGCTAAACAAGGACAAGTAGTATATGTTTGGGAACCATCAAATCCTGATGGAATAACTCACTGCTATAACCCTATAGATTGGGTAAGCACTAAACCTGGACAAATGGTTGACGACGTACAAAAAATTTCAAACTTAATTATGCCAGAAAAAGACTTCTGGAATAATGAAGCAAGAAGCTTATTTCTTGGTGTAGTATTATATTTAATCGCTGATCCAACAAAAATCAAATCATTTGGTCAAGTTGTTAGAACAATGCGTAGTGATGATGTTGTTTATAATCTAGCAGTAGTTTTAGATGCATTAGGAAAAGTAATTCATCCTGTTGCTTATATGAATATAGCTGCTTTCTTACAAAAAGCTGATAAAGAACGTTCAGGGGTTATTTCTACTATGAACTCTTCACTAGAGTTATGGGCAAACCCTTTGATTGATGAGGCTACCGCTACTTCTGATTTTAACGTTCTTGAATTCAAAAAGAAGAAAACAACCGTTTATGTTGGCCTAACTCCTGATAATATTCAACGTCTACAAAAATTAATGCAAGTTTTCTATCAGCAGGCTACTGAATTCTTAAGTAGAAAAATGCCAGACCTTAAGGAAGAGCCTTATGGTGTTATGTTTTTGCTTGATGAGTTCCCTACCCTAGGAAAAATGGATACATTTAAAGCCGGTATAGCCTACTTCCGAGGCTATAGAGTACGCTTATTCTTAATTATTCAAGATACTCAGCAGCTTAAAGGAACTTATGAAGATGCTGGCATGAATTCCTTTTTATCAAATGCAACATTCCGTATTACCTTTGCTGCTAATAACTATGAAACAGCTAATTTAATATCACAATTAGTAGGAAATAAAACAGTTGAACAAAGATCTTTCAGTAAACCAATATTTTTTGACCTTAATATATCAACTAGATCCCAAAACGTTTCACAGGTGCAAAGAGCTTTACTTCTGCCTCAGGAAGTAATTCAATTACCACGAGAAGAACAAATTGTCTTAATTGAATCCTTCCCACCGATTAAGTCTTTGAAAATTAAATATTATGAAGATAGTTTTTTTACAAAAAGACTACTACCTCCTACTTTTATTCCGACTCAGAAGCCTTACAATCCTAATGAGAATGAAGAAGATGAAGAAGAATCTGAAGCAGCTTAATAAGTTGGCTATCTTTTAATCTAGGGAAGTTATATAGCTCAGTCACAATCAAATGGTTATAAGTCATCGCCATGGCATAAATTACTATAATAGTGACATTTAATACTAAGTCATGCTGAAATAAACTCAGTATGACCGAGATTGTAGATTTTAAGCCACTGTTATCCTGAACTAGAGCACTCGTCGTCATCATAAACTAAAGTACCGTCGTCATCCTGAACTTGTTTCAGGATGAGAATCTATAAATTCACCTTAACTTTCAAACTTCCTTGATAGGCATAATATTTTTTGGCAAGGAAGGCATCGGCTCCAAAACCAAACTCCATCTTACCTCGTTTTGCACTTAAGTTGCCGCCAATAGTATATAAGGCTCTTGATGCTTTGGATTGTTTGGTTGGAATTGGTGCATCTATCCCTTGTAGAAAAGCGTTAATCTTTGGTGATTTGCCTCTAAAATTATAGTCAAGATAGGCATGTAGCTGCAGAGTTAATAACCAATCTTTATATTCCTTATTTATAGAAGCTCTAAGCCCTAATATTCCTTCAAATTTATTGTATTTCTTTCCGTCTATAGCTAAATTCTGAAAGCTTGTTCCTGTTTCACTATAGCTAGCATCCCTAAAATGTGAATATCTCAAACCTGCTAGAGGGCTTCACATGATATTATTGTCATATTGGAAATTATATCCTTCTATTATCTGTCCACTATAGCCCCTTGATTTATATTTTCCCAAAGCTGTTTCTACGGTACCATCAAATATTAATCTAGCAGAACGAGTTTTTATTTTACTATTGGCGTATGATAAGATGCCTTCGGTAAAACATGGGTTAACTGGATTATTATAGGCTCCATATAAAGAGAAGATATTAGTTAAGCTTTTGGTATTATCTCCTGCTTTAAGATTCCTGTAGGTTAGTTTATTATAGACTTGCCCATATGACAAACCTACTAGATAGGTATCATTTATTAAGGTGTCAGCCCCAAAGATCATCCCTTGAGCTTTGGATCTATAACCACTTACTCCAGACTCTTGCTTTTGCATCCCTCTGCTATAGATGGGGCTAGCCCATGCGCCATATATCTTACTATTATCTTCACAACCTGAGCTGATAGGAGTCATTCTTTTGCTAATCTCATGATTAGCGCTATGGAATATTATTCTAGTTTGTTGATGGTAATCATCAATTCTTGGTGGTATTGCTGTGATTACTTTATCTATAGTATCTCTAGCTCTTTCTATAGTAGAAAAACCGAGGTTATTTAAAAATACTATAGCATCAGTAAGAGTGTTATCATTGGTTTCTATCAACTGACTAACAAAAATAGTTTCTTCTGGTATTAGCTGATTATCCGGTTTGGTAATCCAGTTATATAAATCAGTAGTTAATTCTTGCTCTGACATATCTGTTAAATGCAAAATTAAATCATTATCTATTTTATAGTCAACGTAACGGTTTATTACTAGATTATCACTCCCGATTTTTATTTTATCAATAGGAATGGGAGTAACAGTCCCACCATTAGCGTCAACCAAAGTATATGAGTATGTTTTATTAGGTAAATCATATAAATTAACTATTGGAGTGATTATTAAAGAATCTAGCGTCGATAAATCTAAATTACCACCGGTAAACATTATATGACCGCCTGAATCTCCTTGATGTTTAGTAATCAGCGTCATATTACTATTATTATAGAAAGTTACATTATCATCTAAATTTAATTGATTCAATTCAAGATTAATTATAGGATTACGTAAGTATAGTTTACCTGTAATTTTTGTACCACTTGCATTTATATTTAAAGTTGAATTAATAATAGTAGTTGCACTATTAATAGTTATATCATTTCCATTAATGTTCAAAATACTATTTTTACCCATTGAAAACGAAAAAGTTCCAGGACCAATTAAAGCATTATTTTTAGTTAATGTTAATGATTTACCTTCTCTAATATTAATATTTAATGATCTTATAGAGCTCCTTACATTCAATGTATTTGTTAACACCACGTCAGCATTAATATTTAATGTGCCATTAGGAGTTTGCAGCACTTACAGTTTTTGTGTCGATTATTATAGGAGAATTTAAAGTAACTGGAGAATTAATCTCTAAAATACCCTGCTGTCCAGTAAAACTTGTTCCAGGAACATTAACAATTTGTATTGTATTTAAGGCACTATAATTGTTTCCCGTGAGTACTAGGGAAGACAACCTACCATTAGTACCTATTAAAATATCTCCAATGCTATTTAGACCAGTAATTAAACCAACTATAAGAATAGATGCACCAGTGTTAGGAGAAGAATATATAGTTATATTATTAACAGGATTATTTACTGTTATACTATTAATAATGGGCTCAACACCCCCAGGTATACTGATGGTTCGACGACCAGTTACTATTATATCATCACCATTTTGGAAATTAGTGTATTTGCCACTAGAGTCTTGAAAGTTCCTATCAGGCTTACTAAAATCAACATCTCCTATCATATTAACAGTTTTAGCAGACACAGTGCCACCATAAGTTAAAACACTTGAAAAAACAGTAGAAGCTAATAATAATTTCTTGTTCATAATTACCGTAGAGAATTATTAAACTATTATTAACTTATCATTAGATAAAGATAATCTATAATAATTAATTATTTATCATAGAGTAATTTTCTCTTGGGTGTGTGTTTTTATCCATATTAATTATGGTAAATTATTACGGGTTTTTTGACAATATATAGTTATGGTAAGTTCTAGAATTAATTAAGCCAGATATAATAATTTTTAATTAAAAAAATATAGATATTATGGCTCACTTAACGATAGATGAAAGATTCAAAATATACGAAATACATAACATGGGATATAGCTCTAGATATATAG
>JAJIYR010000110.1 GCA_020881085.1 Rickettsia endosymbiont of Bryobia graminum
TTTTATTGTTTCTAAAACTATCTTTGTTTTTTCTACCGCACTATATTGTTTTGCTTTTTTGGACATATAATTTCTCTTTTGTATCTGAAAATTATATCTCATTCTAGAATTTTAGTAGTCCAGTTTTTCGCTACCATTATACTTTTGGGAAAGAATCTATTAGATCTAGAGATTTAATCTAATATGATTTTTAGTAATTGTTGGAAAAAACTGTTTATTGAAAGGAAATAATTCTATTTTTTGGTTGCCGATGAATTTTATTTCAACAATATCTCCTGCACCAAAATTAAAAATATTTGTAATTTTACCTACTATAACTAAATCTTTATTTACTACATCTAACCCTAGTAAATCTTTAATATAAAATTCATCATTACTATTTAATAACGGAAAATTTGCTCTGAAACAAAAAAGCTGAGAATTCTTTATTTTCTCAGCTTCTGTTCTATTATTAATGCTATTAAACTTACAAACCAAATTATTATTAGAATTGCGATGTACTAACTTTAGAACTATCTTTTGTCCTGTCTGATCGACCAGTTCTAATTTCATTATGTTATCAACAGGCTCTGTAAAGGATTTAACTATTACATTTCCCTGTATACCTTGAGCAGAGACAATTTTTCCAACTAAAACCAACTTTTCCTTATTAAACACTAATTATTTACTATTTTATTGTGATCTTATATTGGCAATAATATTTTTTAACTGATCTAAATCCATCATCCCTGGAATCAGCTTTCCATTAATAATATAGGCAGGTACTCCTTGTATTTTTAAATTTCTTGCTAATTGGCTATTTTTGTTAAGAATCTCTCTAATACTTTCTTTACTTGACTCTTCTGTTACTAAAACAGGATCTAAATCATTATCTAACAATAATTTTTCTACAGATTCTTTTGTAATACTTGACATTGCCATTAAACCAAGATGAATATTACTAAACTTACTTGGATCTATTTTATACACAGCTAAAGCCACAGATGATGCATAAAAAGCAGAATTACCTAAAATTGGAAAAGGTTTCAAAACTACTTTAACATTTTTATCTGACTCAATGAGTTGTTCAATATAACCATCACCTTTCTTGCAATAACCACAATTATAATCGTAAAAAGCTACTATACTTACATTTCCTTCTGGATTACCAACTATCGGAGATACAGCACTATTGTTTATTTCTCCTTGATTATTTTTTATATAATCATTTGCCCTTGCTTCCATTTCATCTTTTTTACGATGTTGAAGCACTTCTATAGCTTGAATAACTACTTCTGGATTTTTAAGTAAATATTCTCTAACAATTTTCTCAGTCCTAACTACTTCTTCTTGCTGGTTCTCTGATTTATTATTTTCTGAATTAATTACCACTTTTTCAGATATAGCATTTGGAGCCTTAACAGTTTTATAAGCAAATAATGCTACAAGAAAGATTATAATAATCAGCAGCACTTTACTAACGACGTTATTCATAAACTCTTTATATTTAAATTAATAAATAAGTTATAAATAACTTATTTATTAAAGTAAAGGCGAACCTAGCATGAAGATATTATTTAACTTATATTAAAAATTTTTTATTTATAATATAATTACCTGTATATTAGTTAATTTTAATTAAATTATAACTGCTGTTGCTATTGACCTAAGATTGCATGAACACTCGCAGTGACACACTAATATTAATAGTTTCAATGAAAAAACACTTAATGATTGATAGTAAATTTATAAACAAAATATTTGATCAACTAGAAGGAGAATATTCTATTGAAAGACTTATTGGAAATGATGGAATTGGTAAAGGATTTGCTCGTTTTATAAAACATAATAATAGCTCTATTGATAAAACTTTGCTTTATAAAGAAGGAGCTTAATATTTTCTATTATAATAGCACATATAAAATAAAATAAAATAAAATTAATAAATATTTTTCTGAAGAAAATAACAATTCACTATTTTATAAAATGAGTTTTATTAATAGCAACCCTCTGCAGGCTAGCGCCAATCATAAATGTAATCTAGATACGTATATAGCTAAATATATATTTTATAACGACGCTGTTTTTGATTTAAGTTATGAAATATCAGGACCAAAGAAAGATTATACTATAAAAACTAGCTTTAATAAGATTAAAGACATAAGAGCTCTAAATATTTATTAAAGCTCTTATGCTTAAAGGGTCTAATTTCTTCTATTACCAAAAAATCTTAATAAATATAAGAATAAACTAATAAAATCTAAGTATAAAGTAAAAGCACCCATTATAGACATTTTTTGTCCAGCCTCACCCCCCCCGTACATAAAATACATAGACTTTATTTTCTGAGTATCCCAAGCAGTAAGACCCATAAATATCCCAACACCTATTATAGATGTTGCAAAACTAATGGCTGAGCTTTTTAAGAAAATGTTTACTAATGAAACAATAACCAAACCAAATACTCCCATAATAAGAAATGAGCCCATGGATGTTAAATCTCTATTAGCAGTATAGCCATATAAACTCATTCCACCAAAAACAGCAGCACAAATAAAGAAAGTGCGAGCTATCGATTCACCAGTATAAATTAAACCTAATGATGATAAAGACATGCCTGTTAAAGCTGCGTAAACCCAAAATAAAACTTTGGCAGTGTCAAGGCTCATTTTACCAAACCCCATGAAAAAATACAAAGCAATCCCAATAGGCGCAATCATTATCAAGGTACCTAAACTTGAATTACCTAAAAGCTGCCCGTTTGGACCAATTGCAAACATTAATCTGGTCAATGGTTCAAATGAAATAGTAGCAAATGCTAGTGCTCCAGTAAGGGCAAGAGCTAAAGCCATATAATTATATACCTTAAGCATGTAGGCTCTTAGCCCATCATCGTATGTTTTTTTGCTAATATCTGCAAAAGAACTTGTTTTTGTGTAATCAATCATAGTAAACCCCATAAATTCTATATTTTGTTATATATAAGTATACGGGTCAAACATTTGTTTTTCAAGTCTAGATATATTATTTTCTTGAAATTTCTATACATAAATAATATCTAATACTAGTTTTAATAAAATAGTTAATAAAAATTAGTAAAAATTTAATATTAAAAATCATTTTACATATAAGTTTTATATAACTAATTTTATAGAGCATGACTCTGTGGTGGAATGGTAGACACAGTAGACTCAAAATCTACAGTCCAAAAGACGTGCTGGTTCAAATCCAGTCAGAGGTACCAAATATGCAAGTTTAAAGCAACTAGCTTAGCGGGTACCTAATTTAGGTATTACCTATATTTATATATTAAGGATTAATTATAAATTTATAAAAAACTTATCTAAACTCACTATATTTCACCGCTGAAGAGCTTATAGCAATAGACTTTAAAGAAAAGACTTTTTGTACAAAAATTTTTATAGTATTAATTAACTAATTTATCAGCAAAATACATTTTATGACTATATTAAAACTAATAAATAGACAATTTTTTAATGCCCTGATTCATTGTGGTAGTATAGTTTAACAATATAAAAAAATAACCTTGTATAGCTACTAATATTTAGTGTATAAAACTATTAGGTTCAAAATATTAAAATCTATATGAAATTCAGAAAATTATTATCCTTAATTACTCTCAGTTTAATTATCTGTAGCTGTAAAACTAAAAAGACAGATGAAGATTTAGTAATTCCAGCTAATGAATTATATAGTAAAGGTATAAAACTACTACAAAAGCAAAAATATGCTCAGGCTGCTGATGAATTTTCTAATATTTTTTATCAAGATCCAGGTAATAAATTAACTCCTCAAGCAGAGTTAATGCAAGCATATTCTCTATTTTTAGCTGGACAATATGATGAAACTGTAGATGTATTAGATATGTTTATCAAACTTCATCCTTCAAATGAAGATATATCTTATGCATATTACCTAAAGGCCCTCTCTTATTATATGGAAATATTAGAAACCCAACTTGACCCATCAAGAACTGTAATGGCTAAAGAAAGTTTTGAAGATGTTATACAATTATTCCCAAATACACGTTATGCTATTGACTCTTCCTTAAAGATTGATTTAGTAAATGACCATTTGGCTGGCAAAGAAATGGATTTAGGGCGCTATTATTTGAAAAGAAAAAATCCTATAGCGGCAATTAATAGATTTCAATTAGTTATTGATAATTACCAAACTACTTCCCATACTCCTGAAGCTTTATATCGCTTGGCAGAAAGTTATTGGATGTTAGGTCTTAATGGCGAAGCAAAAAAATATGGAGCTGTGTTAGGGCATAACTATCCAACTAGTAATTGGTATAAGTATTGCCATTCTTTAATTAATCAGCCCTTAAAAGAATAAGATGCTACAAAGTCTCTCAGTTAAAAATTTTATTCTGATAGATGAACTAGAAATTGAATTTGAAAAAGGTCTGTGTGTAATTACTGGAGAAACGGGCGCCGGAAAATCTATCTTACTTGATGCAATTTTATTTTCATTAGGCAATAAATCATCAGATAATATTATAAAAAATGGTTGTGATTATTGTGAAGTTACTACCATTTTTACATTAAATAATAAATCACAAACTCTTTTAGAACAATTTAATATTGAATATGATGAAGAATTAATCATCAAGCGTATTCAAAAATCAGGAAATCGTAAAAAGTTTCTGATTAATGATCAAATAGTTACTCAAAATACTATTCAACAAATAACCAATCATCTATTTGAGCTACACGGACAAAATAACTACACCTCCCTTCTTTCTCCTTCATGTCATATTAATATTCTAGATGATTATGGGAACCTTGCTGCTGTAAAAACTGAATTATTTAAATATTTCAAAGAGTTACAAGAGGTAATGAGTGAAATAGATAAAATTAACAAAAACAAAGATGAAATAAATAAAGAAATAGATTATTTAACCTTTATCACTGATGAATTAGCTAATCTTAATATTCTTGAAGGAGAAGAAGAAAAACTTATCGAAATAAGACGTAATCTACAAAATAAAGAAAAAGAAATACGCACTTCTCAAGATATTCTGAATTATCTTGAGCACCCTGAATTAAATAATCTAATTAATAATGCCCAACGTCTAATAACTCGTAATATACAGCAAAATAAAAAATTATTGCCTATATCCTCAAACTTAGATGAATGTTATAATCTTTTAGAGGAAGCTCGTATAAAATTACAAAATATTGTTCATGATTATAATTCATATGAATTCAATATAAATGAAATTGAGGATAGACTATTTTTAATACGTGATAAAACTAGGAAATATAATATTTCTTCTATTGAAATACCTACTTTCCTTCAAGATTCTCAGCAAAAATTAAAAAAACTTAAAAGTACTATTAAAAATGCTGAGAGTTTAAGCTTAAGCAAATTAGAAAAACATCAAAAATATTTAGAATTAGCTTTATCATTATCAGAAAAACGCTCTGCTAATGCTATAAAACTTGAAGCATCTATTCAAACAGAACTTGCTCAACTTCAAATGGAAAAAGCTATTTTCAAAATTGAAGTTACTTCTAAAGACAATCCCTCAAGTCAAAATTCAGAATCAATCAATTATAATGATAAAGCTATTTCTTATAATGGTATAGATAATGTACGCTTCACTGCTTCAATCAATCCAGGAATGAAGTTAGCTCCTATTGACAAAATAGCTTCTGGCGGTGAATTATCAAGATTTATGCTAGCCTTAAAAACATGCCTCTTTGATAAATTATCGCTAAACACCATTATCTTTGATGAAATAGACACAGGTATTAGTGGCTCTATAGCTGATAAAATAGGAGAACGCCTTAAAAAACTTAGTACTTTTGCTCAAGTTATAGTAATCACCCATCAGCCTCAAGTAGCAGGCAAAGCTAATCAGCATATTTTAGTTTGTAAACAACAACTTGAAAAAAATACTAAAATTAGTATTAAAAATCTTAACCTTAACGAAAGGCAATCTGAACTTGCTCGTATGATATCAGGCCGATTCACTACTGATGCAAGTTTAAAAGCAGCCAAAGAATTACTTCATCCTTAACCTATATACACTCTATTTCATTATTTAATAATAACAAACTGAACCTAGTGAAAATTATACTCCATAAATGACAATGTCAAGTTATGAGATAGTAAATTAAGTATTGAAAAAATAGGAGAGAATTTATAGAATAATTGTAATAATGTATAACTACATCATAATTCTATGAATATTACTCAATACTTAACTGGGTAATGTTCCTAAACATGCCACTTCTTCTGGGTCAATATCAATCACTATATTATCATTGGTATCGGAATCACCCCTACTTAACCAAGTAAGTGTTGTAGCCGTTTTTTCGAGAATACCCTTACCAGTACTACTAATTGCCTTGCCAATATTTAGATCAGATATAGTAGTGGTTAAAATATCTAGTAAAGTAGCAAGGCTTAAAAATTTTAAATCTTTAATAGATTCAAACATTATTAACGGCACTATTGCTACAGTTAGTCTAGCAGCATCATTATAGTAAAACTTTTGGAAAAATAGATCATTAGTTAGGTTTTTCCCAGTTATACCCTCTAGCACTTTATTACCACAATATTTTGATACTAATAAAGAAGCAAGACACATAAATTTAACAGATGTGGATGCATAAAACATTGGATCTTTATAGAATTCTAATTCTAAATTACGAAAATAAAAGCATATATAATCTAACATAAGAGTCGCTATGGCTGAATATATAGTAGCACTTCCCCATTCAGTATAAGTATTAGTACTAGGTTCAATATTATTAAAATCTATATCAGTATTAGTGAGTTTTATATATATTTCTTTCAGTTTTACCTGTGCACTTCTATCATGTTTGGAATGTTTATATAATAAATAAAAATAAGGCTTAATTTCTTCAGGTGTAAGTTGTTGATTATCACTTAAAGCGGTGCTGTTGCACTAAGTGTGTAAATTTCTAGGATAGGTTATATTAACAATAATATAATTTATCAGGAATAACATGAGTAACACTAACCAAGAGAAGATAAAGCAAGCAGTAGATTTGCTAGTAGATAAAGATACTGATT
>JAJIYR010000111.1 GCA_020881085.1 Rickettsia endosymbiont of Bryobia graminum
TTATCCAGCTGATGGTTCAAACCTCGACCTTCAGGTGGAGAAACTTTAGTTTGAAGAAGTCATAGTCATCCTATAAAATAAGTAAATAGGACTTATTTTATAGGATGACTATGACAGAATATGAGAAAGGGAAACATACGGTATATTATCAATAGGTATCACATAGTATGGATAACAAAATACCGTTATAAAGTATTCAATGGCATTCGGTTAAGGAGATGAGTATGATATAATAATTTTCTAAGTTATAAAAAACCTGGAGTATATTATGGATACTGAGAAATCTTTAAATTTTTGGTCTGAAGCAAAAGAGATATTTAAAAAAATAAGTGATAAGTTTGATTCTGAGTGGAGAAAAAAAAACGTGTATTTAGCACGCAATTATTAGTAGCTATTATACTTAAATTAGTGCAAAGTAAGAACCGACAAGGTTACGGTAGTAACTTAATCCAATTCTGGGAGGTTTGTGCAGAAAAAAATATAGAATTGCCTCAAGTAAACTCTGTAGCTGCTTCATCTCTTTGTGAAGCAAGGCAAAAACTAGATGAAGATATTTTTAAGGAGTTGAATCAAGAACTAATAAATCATTGGCAAAAGAACCAAAAACTTCCTAACTGGAATAATCATCGGATATTTGCTGTAGATGGATCACGTGTAAATGTGCCAAGAGAACTAATTAAAAATGGTTACAAATTGTACGCTGAGGGACAAGGGCGTTATTATCCTCAAGGTCTAATGAGCTGCCTTTATAATTTGCAGGAGAAAATTATATATGATTTTAGTTTTGTAACCCACATGAATGAAAGGTTATGCGCACTTGAACATATGAAACAATTAACTAAAAAAGATATCATAGTATTTGACAGAGGATATTTCAGTTACTTACTTCTGTACAAAGTACTTGAGCAAGGTATACAAGGGATTTTTCGTTTACAAGTACAGGAGAGTGGTACTAATGGCAAAGTGTTAGATTTTTGGAAAAGTGATAGAGACGATACAATTATTGAATATATACCATCAATAACTGTGATAAATGATTTAAAAAAGAGAGGGTTTAATTTAGAGGTAAAGCCTTTGACGGTGCGTTTGATAAAACACAAAATTAATAACGAGACGTACGTTTATGCTACAACTTTAATAAGTGAAGCTTATCCTAAAGAGTGTTTTGCCGAAATATATCATGGACGCTGAGGTATTGAAGAACTTTATAAAATATCAAAGCAATTTATAGAATTAGAAGATTTTCATGCAAAAACAGCTCGTGGAGTAAAGCAAGAATTATACGCCCATTTATTACTAATTACTTTGGCAAGATTTGTTGAATTTGAAGCAAAAAACTTGTTACCGCCACCTAAAGAACGTGAGAAGGATAGTAAAGAGATACAGAATACTATTAATATATTTAATCCTGTGTCTATACTAAATATAAACTTTAAAAATTGTCTATTAGTGATGGGTAGGCATTTAGAAAACTTAATATTAGCAAGCTGTGAATTATTATCAGATTGGTTACCTAAAATAATTAGTTCAATAGTACGTGTTAGACAAAAGTTACGACCTGGAAGGCACTACCCTCGTATCTCACATAAGCCTAGGGGTAAATGGTCAAGTTTTCGTAAGGTAAAAGGAGTAAATGCTTAACCGAATGCCATTGATCCCCTTGGGATGCCGTTATAACTGCTACTATGCATCGTTTCTGTCCAGTAATTTTAACTGCTATGGCAGCCATTCTTAGAATGATACCAATTGCTCCAACTATATTCTGGGGACCAATGGCCTATGCTATTATGGGCGGGCTTGCAGTCGCAACAGCTCTTACTCTTATATTTTTACCAGCTTTATATTGCGTATGGTTTAAAATAACACCAAATAAGGCTATTTAAAATAAAAGATTTACGATACTAAACCAGAAGATTTTATTGCTTGAAGAATTGATATAATATACCACTTTAATTATTCAAATTATTATTTGATGAATAATAAAATAACTATAGATTTGGGGCATTTAGTCACAGATTCTCCCGTAAGGCAAAACTTAAATTGCTTAAGTTTTGACTAGCCAAGTAGATCTTTTAGAAGAAAAAATACTTGGCAGTCAGGGGAGTCAGTAAAACTGTGAGTAACAGCTATGATAGCCCTTAGGCCTAGAGGAATTGACCAACCTCTAAACCATAAAATAGCTACCACCTCCCCGACCATAATCGAGGATTACATCATTTTTGCGGTGGATGCTTACCGCTCTACTCACAAAAGGTTACTACACCCCCTTGAGTAACCTAATAATTACTCTACGCATGACATTATACCATTTTTAGTTAAAGTCAACAGGTATTTTTTTAATATGTTTATTTATTTTGTAATATATAAAATTTATAATAATGCAATATTTTTGATATATAGCTTAACCTATTAAGACAACATATTTAGCTATTGAATAGCACATAAAGTTAGGTATGAGTTAAACAATAATAAATAACATAAAACCAAGAAAATAGACCATGTAATACTGCCCATAAGACAGAATGATTGACATTAAATGAAATAGCGATTGCCAATGCTGAACCAAATGAAATCCCACGCTGAATCATAATACTTATTTTTCTTCTAGGTCTATATGAACTATATTCATTTACATTTAATTCTTTCATTCTCTACCTATTTTTTTATTCTGATTAGATAAAATAATTAAGATACTTTTAATATAATAAATAATATCTATATAACAGTCACGTTATTATTATAGGGTTGAAAACCTTAAATAATTTTGCTTACAATTATTTTATGCTTTTTTCAGCACTTGCCTAATATACGGCAATTTACTATAATTAAATTCAGTTTTACATGAGAAAGTTATGTCTGGAATAGAATTAAATAAAATTGTTGCTTCAATTTTATTAGCAAGCTTAATTGCAATGATGGTTGGATTTGTAACCAATATTCTATATAAACCAACTTTACACCCTGAAGTACCAGGTTATACTATAGAAGTAGCCGAAGAATCTACAGATAACTCTAATAAAGTTGCAGCAAGCGAACCTATTAATATTGAAGAATTAATGCAAAAAGCTAATGCGGAATCTGGGAAAAACTTAGCTAAAAAATGTTTAATGTGCCATACATTTGAAAAAAATGGACCAAATAGAGTTGGACCTAATTTATGGAACATAGCTAACTCTGAAAAAGCTAAAGTAGAGAATTACAAATATTCACCTGCCTTATCTAGTAAAGGTGGAAAATGGGATGAGGAAAATCTATTTCATTTCTTAAATAAACCTACCCAATATGTTCCAGGAACCAAAATGACTTTTGCTGGTTTTAATAAACCTCAAGATATAGCTGATGTAATATCTTATTTAAAGACTTTAAAAGATTAATATTATGGAAATATTTGGTATTACTTTAGTTGAGTTTTGGTTAGTTGCAGGCATTATTTTTATAATAATAGAATTTGCTAAATTACCTAATATTGGTTTTTTATTTCTAGGACTTGGAGCATTATCCAATACAATATTATTAAATAATTACCCGTATTTTCTGAAATATCAACTTATTACCTTCGGATTAATATCTTTTTTCTGGTTTGCCATTTTATGGTGGCCATTAAAACTCTATAGTCGCAAGAAAGATAAGAAAGCAGAATATAATGACTTAATAGGTAAAGAAGTATTAGTATATGACAAAGAAATTTTATTAGGAAAAATTGGTAAAATATCATGGTCTGGAACCATTATGAACGCTAGGCTCAGCGATAATGATACAAAGCCCGCGTTTCAGGGAGACATATTACGCATTTTACAAATTGAAGGCAATGTATTAATATGCACTCATATTAATACATTATAGATGTTAATCTCTATATACCTTAATGCTGGTGTTCGCTTGACTTGGATTTATTCTTATTAACAGACTCTTGAGCAAATTGTTTATTTCCTTTAGTTACCAAGGATTTTACAGTGTTAATTTTTAAACCTAATTTTTGTGCTATTATTGCTGTTTTTGCTTTTGTATCTTTCTCTATAAAGTAGTTTTTAAGATTGCTCATACCTATTGAGCCACAAGCACTAGCAAACCATTTCCAAATAGTATCGCTTGTTTGTTCTATTAATTGTTTTTCTCTTAATTTTCTACTTATATCTTTGTATGGATTATTAAGTGAAAATTGTTGCATTGCTTCATACAATTCACCGAGAGATGCTTTCTTAATATCTACCCCTTCTCTAGTTAATATTTCCTTTCTACCTTCAGTAAATTTCCTATCCATTTCTTCAACATATTCTGGAAGATTAGAATAAAAGTAATCCCCGCCGCAAGCAGCGGGGTATTTTAGAAGAAAGCTAGCTGATGATCCTCATGCAGTTTCTTATATTCCATGCCTTGGTTTTTTACGTATTTTCCTATCATATTCTCATTTCCATGCTTACCT
>JAJIYR010000112.1 GCA_020881085.1 Rickettsia endosymbiont of Bryobia graminum
TTACTCTCCTGATTTAAACCCTATAGAGAAATTCTGGGCAAATTTTAAACGTAACTTAAGAAAAGTTATTAAACGATTTGATGATTTCTTAGATGCAATAACCTTCGCTATGCAATTAACTCAATCGGCTTAGCTATATTATTAATGGCGAGTGTATTATTTGGCATGGTTATAATGCTCCAGAAAAACTTATGTTAACAAAGAGTAGCGTGGTGGTTAGCAAAGCGTGATATATTATGTAGCGAGATCGTAATACCTAAAATTCATCCATCTAATAAACATACCACTGGTCTTCAAATAACAGCTGGTATGCTTAATCAAGAGGATCTAATGAATGTATACTCCTCTACTAAAAAGAATGTACCAAAAGACATGATTAGTTCTTTAGCAAAAGAATGGGAGATGATTCAAAATACTCCAGGTGATATTAGAATTTTGATTGATAACAAAATCAGATCATTTCCAGAAACATATTATGATAATGATATTCTTAATAACATGAATTATAACTGGCAACGTTCTAGTTATATAGTGGGGAATATGGTGGCTAATTCTCCTCATTTAATATCATGCTATTGGTTATTAGCGAGAATTTATTATATATGGTTGATCTAGGAAAATTAGAATTAAAAAATAATCAAGATAATGAAAGTCCCCTTTCTTTTGAAGTCAAATTACTTTGATGTTCTAACAAAATATTTCTTGCCATCAATATATAAATAGATAATATGCTATTATCATTTGGTGTAAGTGATTTTTATTACCAGCGCTTTAATAGTTTAAGATATTATATAATCCTTGATTACCTATTTTAATGCTTACCTCATCAATTAAATCTACACAAAAACCTATTACTTTGAGACTTATAAGTTATCTAAAATCTTATAAAGCAGATCTTTCAATCGTTATGATAGCGTTATTATGCGTATCTCTTTCATTACTAGGGCTTGGAAGTGTTTTTCGAGGATTGATTGATAATGGCCTAAATAATCATCACACTTTAGAAGTCAATAAATCTATATTATTGCTTGTTGGTTTAATAATAATTTTTAGTGTAGGTAGCTTTTTCCGCTCCTATTTTATTAATAATGTTACTGAGAAAATAATAAATCAAATTAGGGAAGAAGCTTATAATAAGATCATTAATTTTCAAATTAGTTCTTTTGAAGAATTAAAAGTTGGCGATATTATCTCTCGCTTAACTGTAGATATAGAATTGTTCTCCAAACTAATAATTAATTTTTTATCTTTCTTTATTCGTAACTCTATAATGCTTGTTGGTGCTGTTATATTAATGTTTTACCAGAGTCCTAAACTTACCTTCCTTGCGATTGTTATTATACCATTATTATTATTTCCACTAATACAATTTGGTAAATATATTAAAATTTTATCTAAAAAAGTTCTAGAGATGCAAGCTGATATTACGGCCAATCTAGAAGAAAGCGTAACTAATATTGTAGTAATTCAAGCTTTTAACCAGCAAGTTAATAAAATATCTAATTTTAAAAAACAAACTGCTAGTTATTTGCAATGTACATCTAGCCGTTTAAAAATCCGCTCAATCTTTTTTGCCATAGCTATCGCTGTTATTCTATTTTCAATTACTTTAGTAATATGGATAGGTAGTAGAGATATATTAAGTGGCAATCTTACTTCTGGTCAAATGTTATCTTTTATTTACTACGCATTAGTTGCAAGTTTAAGCAGTGGAGGTATTTTTGAGCTATTAAGCGAAGTGCATTCATCCATAGCTGCTTCAGAAAGAGTTTTTGCTTTAATAGATTATGATTCTTATCATAATGTCATTCCTGTAAAGGCAGGAATCCAGAGTAATACCTACAGTCATTCCAGACTTGATCCGGAATCTAAAAAGATCCTGAAACGAGTTCAGGATGACGGGTATAAAGTTCTAGATTCCCGCTGCCTCTCAAATGATAACTCAATAGTTAATAATTCTTCTAATTTTGCTATTGAATTCAGTAATATAAACTTCTCTTATCCATCACGTCCTGATTTATTAATATTTAAAGGTTTATCCTTTGAAATCAAAAAAGGTCAATTTATTGGCATCGTTGGTAGATCAGGAGCTGGAAAAAGTACTATAATGCAATTACTATTAAAATTTTATTTCTTCGAACAAGGAATAATAAAAATTATGGGACAGGACATGGCAAACATCATTCCTAAGCAAATCAGGCAATTGATTGGTTACGTTCCCCAAGATGCTAGTATTTTTTCTGGGACAATTAAATCTAACATAGCGTTTGTTAAACCAGATGCTAGTGAAGAAGAAATAATCAGGGCAGCAACAATTACTGGAATAATAGATTTTACTAAAAACCTATCAGAAGGGTTAGATACAGAAATCGGTGAAAAAGGTATAAGATTATCTGGGGGGCAAAAACAGCGAATAGCTATTAGTAGAGCGATTCTCTATAATCCAGAAATTTTGCTTTTAGATGAAGCGATGAGTGCTTTAGACAATGAAAACGAACAAAAACTTCTTAGGAACCTAAAGAGAGTAATGCAAGGGAAAACTATTATTTCTATTGCTCATCGTATTGCTAGCGTTCAACAAGCTGATGAAATTATGGTTATTGATCATGGTTTATTAATTGCTAGAGATAGCCATTCAAATTTATTAAAGAATTGTGAAACTTATCAAATACTTTGTAAAGAAGAAGCTACTACTGATACTTACAACTAAAATGTCACAAAAGATAATTATTTATTCTAATAAATAAAATCATATAATATTTGCTATTAATAGTATAATTATGGGTTGTACGTTAATAATAAAAACTTAATTATTAAAGGGTTATATTTATGAAAAATTTATTCTTAGCTATTTTAACTTTAGTTTTCTCTAGTTCTACTTTTGCTGTAGCTAATACAGTGAAAGATATACTGTTCGTAGTAAATGAAGGGTTGCAAAGATAGGAGAGCTATTGTAGAGTTTAGGACATTGTGAGTAAGAATGTATTGACAGAAGAACAAAGAGAGAAGTTGAAGGAACGTCATAAGACAGAACGAGACGGACGCA
>JAJIYR010000113.1 GCA_020881085.1 Rickettsia endosymbiont of Bryobia graminum
GCGTCCGTCTCGTTCTGTCTTATGACGTTCCTTCAACTTCTCTCTTTGTTCTTCTGTCAATACATTCTTACTCACAATGTCCTAAACTCTACAATAGCTCTCCTATCTTTGCAACCCTTCATTTACTACGAACAGTATATACTAACTTTTTATGTCTTAAACTTCAGCTATTTAGAAATAAGACAATTAAAATAATCTTATTTTAATTGCTACTAATGGTCTCATATTGTATAAATATACTCGGAAAAATCATTGAGTATTTATAGTTTATGAGTAAATGGATCTATTATTTTGGAAGTAAAGGTAGTGATGGTAATGCTAAGATGAAAGATGTTTTAGGAGGTAAAGGCGCAGGTCTTGCTGAAATGTCAAATCTAGGTCTACCTATTCCCGATGGATTTACTATTAGTACAGAGCTTTGCGAGTATTTCTATAAGAACAATCATAATTTACCTGATAATTTTACTACAGATCTAAATAAAGCTATAAAAAAGCTAGAAGAAACTACTGGTAAAATCTTTGGTGACAGTAAAAAACCTCTATTACTATCTGTGCGGTCAGGCTCAAGAGCTTCTATGCCCGGGATGATGGATACTATACTTAACCTTGGAATTAATGACCAAGTATGCCAGGCTTTAGCTGATAATAGCAATAACAAATTATTTGCCTTAGATAGTTATCGTCGATTTCTAGAGATGTATGGATCTACAGTATTACTAGTGCCTCATGGTTTATTCAGAGATAAATTTGAAATATCTAAAATTCGTAATAATATTGAAGATGATAATAATATTACTCCTGATTTTTTAAGAAAAATAATTGATGAATTTAAAAAAATAATTTCTGATAATTCTAGTGAATCTTTTTCTGATCCTTATACACAGTTAGAAAAATCGATCAAAGCTGTCTTAAAATCTTGGACAAGCGAGAGAGCTATAGTTTATAGAAAATTAAATAATATTCCAGATCATTGGGGTACAGCCATTAATATCCAATCAATGGTTTTTGGTAATCAAGGAGAAACTTCTGCTACCGGAGTAGTATTTACCCGTGATCCTGCTACTGGAAAAAATAATATTTTTGGCGAGTATTTAATGAATGCTCAAGGTGAAGATGTAGTATCTGGGACTAGAACCCCCAGCCCCATTTCTGCCAATGATAAACGCTCCATGCAGCAAACAATGCCACAATTATATAATCAGCTATATGACGTCTGCAAAAAACTAGAGCTACATTATTTTGACGCCCAAGATATAGAATTTACTATTGAAAATAATAAATTATATATTCTACAAACTAGAACAGCAAAAAGAACTGCTTTAGCTAGCATAAAAATTGCTGTAGATATGGTAAGTGAAAAGCTAATTTCTAAACAACAAGCTCTAATGCGTATTGACCCTGAATCATTAAATCAACTTCTCCATACAGCAATTGATTACACAAAAATTCAAGATTCTATAGCCAAGGGACTTCCAGCATCTCCTGGAGCTGCTACTGGTATAGTAGTATTCTCCCCTTATGACGCTGAAAAAATGTCTCATCACCATAAAGTAATTTTAGTACGTCATGATACTAGCCCTGAAGATATAAACGGCATGGATGTTTCAGACGGAATTCTTACAGCTAGAGGGGGTATGACTTCTCATGCGGCAGTAGTTGCAAGGGGGATTGGGAAACCTTGTGTATGCGGAGCAAGTGAAATTATTATAGATGAAAAGAAACAGATATTTACAGTAGATAATATCACCATAAAATATGGCGATACTATTACTATAGATGGCGGAACAGGTAAAATATTTTTAGGAGAAGTCCCATTAATTCAACCAACTTTCACTAAAGAATTTCAAACTATATTAGATTGGGCAGATGAAAAAGCTAGTTTAAAAGTAAGAAGCAATGCTGAAACTATCTTAGATAGCTCAACTTCTTTAAAATTTGGCACTACAGGAATCGGTTTATGTAGAACTGAGCATATGTTTTTTGATGCTAATAAAATTCCTTTAGTACGTGAAATGATTATTGCGCCGAATATTGAGCTTAGGAAACAGGCAATAGCTAAATTACTACCTCTACAAATTCAAGATTTTAAATCAATATTTAAGATCATGCATGGCAAACCAATTAATATCAGATTACTAGATCCTCCTTTACATGAGTTTTTACCTACAACAGAATTAGATAAAAAAAATCTAGCAAATGTTATGAATTTACCTATTAGTACGGTAGAACAGCGGTTACATGCCTTATACGAGGTTAATCCTATGCTTGGGCATAGAGGATGTAGATTAGGAGTTTCATACCCTGAAATTTATCAAATGCAGATAACGGCTATTTTAACGGCAATTAGAGAATTACAATCTGAAGACAATATCAATACTATTCTAGAATTAATGATTCCTTTAATTAGCGATGTAAATGAATTGAAAATCATAAAGTCACATATTAAAACTACTATAGCTAATATTGAAAGTCACTATAATTGTACATTTAATCTAACTTTAGGCACAATGATAGAGCTACCAAGGGCAGCTCTACAAGCAGATAAAATTGCAGCAGAAATAGATTATTTTAGTTTTGGTACTAATGATTTAACTCAAACAACTTATGGAATTTCAAGGGATGATGTTGCATCATTTTTCCCAGATTATTTTGAACAAAAAATCTTCGCTTTTGATCCTTTCACTAAATTAGACGAAGAAAGTGTCGGCGAGCTAATAAAAATCGCCATACAACGCGGATTAAAAACTAACCCTAAATTAAAATTAGGCGTATGTGGAGAACATGCTGGTAATCCTGAATCTATAGAATTTTTCCATAAAGCTGGTTTACATTATATTTCCTGCTCACCATATAGAATACCTATAGCAAGAGTAGCAGCCGCTCAAGCCCAAATTAGGAATGAAAAATCAAATAATGATAAGCTTTTACTTGAAGAAGAAATATCTTAGTGCAATAAATATTCTAAGGTATTATTCCTGTATAGTATAAGTGACTACTAAACTAATTTAAGCTATTAAAATTCACGTAATTTCCACCCTGGAGAACTGATAATAACAGGCTTTAAGAGCCTTTTATACAAAATTAATTTTTAAGTAGCTAAAACAACTACTTTAGTTACTTAAAAAACTACAATAAGCTAGAATATCAACAAGTTACACAAAAGAGTTAACACATAATTTTAAGATATGAATAACTATACTAAATTGCCTTTAACTAATAATTATAACTTCTGGCTTAATCTCTATAAACCTAGAAACATTAGCTCAGCCAAACTGGTATCTATTATCAAAAGAAATTTTCCTAAAGGAACTAAAGTCGGACATTGTGGAACTTTAGATGTAGAAGCTGAAGGAGTATTACCTCTAGCCATTGGGGAAGCAACAAAATTAGTGCGAATATTGGTAGATGCAAGAAAAACTTATATATTTACTATGCAGTTTGGCCAGAAGACAGATACTGCTGATGCAGCAGGGCAAGTTATAGAGACTAATGACCATATTCCTACAGAGCAGGAATGCATGAATATTTGTTCAAAATTTATAGGAATAATCAAACAACACCCCCCTGCTTTCTCAGCTCTTAAAGTTAATGGAGTTAGATCTTATAAATTAGCAAGAGAAAACTTAGCTGTAGAGTTACCCTCTCGAAATATTGAAATATTTAAATTAAAATGCTTAAATTATAATTTGAAACATAACCAAGTAACCTATGAAGTAGAGTGCTCTAAAGGTACATATGTTCGGACATTAGCAGAGGATATCGCTTTATCCTTGCAAAGTTTAGCATTTGTGGTAGAATTACAGCGTAGCAAGGTCGGTTTATTTACAGCAAGTAATGCAATTAAATTAACTGATTTTCAACTACAAAACCAAGAGTTTATCAAAAAATTTCTTGAAGATAAAAGTATAAAGATTGAAGCGATACTGGACGACATCCTGGTTCTTGACGTTACTCCACAACAAGCGCAGCAGATTATTTACGGTCAAAAATGTTATTTTGATCAAATAGATAATATTAACCTGTTATGGATTAGATATAATAATTTGCTTCTTGCTATTGGTAGCGTTACTAACAATAGCTTCAAGTCTTTACGAGTATTTAATTTATAAAATGGAGATTAACGATGTCGATTACAAAATTACGTAAACAAGAAGTAATTAAAGAATATGCTACTAAAGAAAATGATACTGGTTCTAGTGAAGTACAATGTGCAATTCTAACAACAAGAATCAATAATTTAACTGGACATTTTAAAACTAATGCTAAGGATTTCTCTTCAAGAAGAGGGTTATTAATGCTAGTAGGACGTAGACGTAGACTACTTAATTATATTAAAAAGCAAGATTTAAATAAATATCTTGAACTGATAGGTAAACTAGGGATAAGAAAATAAAAAATAAAACCCGGTTGAAACCGGGTTTTTTTCTAATTAAATAAGGAATAAGAATGTTTAAAGAGATAAGTAGAAAAATTGAATTAGATGGGAAAATAATTGAGTTATCAACAGGAAAAATCGCTAATCAAGCAGATGGCGCAGTAATGGCTAAAATGGGCGATTCCGTAGTATTATGTACTGCTGTAAGCGCTAAAGAAACGAAAGAAGGTATAGGATTTTTTCCTCTTACTATTCACTATAAAGAAATGGCTTTTGCTGCCGGAAAAATACCTGGTGGTTTCTTTAAAAGAGAAGGAAAAAGCTCCGATAAAGAAGTGCTAGTATCACGCCTGATTGACAGACCAATTAGACCGTTATTTCATCGAGCTTTTCTTAATGAAACACAAGTTATATGTACTGTTTTATCGTATGATCCTGAATGCAGTACTGATATACTTGCTATTATTGGCGCCTCAGCAGCACTTAGTCTATCTGGAGCTCCATATCAGGATATAGTAGCTGCAAGTAAGGTTGGATTAATAGAAGATAAATTTATCTTAAACCCTTCATTTACTCAATTAAAAAACAGTAGATTGGATCTAGTAGTTGCTGGAACTAAAACTTCAGTAATGATGGTTGAATCAGAAGCTCATTTACTGTCAGAAGAACTAATGTTAGATGCTATTGAATTTGGTCATAAGGCATTACATCCTATAATTGAAATGATTGAGGATTTAACAAAAGAAGCTGGCAAACCTAAGTTACAATTTACTGATCTATACCCAACTACTTTAAAAGATCAAATCAAAGACTTAGTAGAGTCAGATATAAAGCAAGCTTTTTCTATTAAAACAAAGCAAGAAAGATATATAGCTATCAAACAAATAGCTAAAAAAGTCTTAGAGCATTTTGCTGAAGATATCACTAATAATAATTTCACTAAAGCACAAATTGAGTTTGCCCTCCACGATGTAGAATCTAAAATATTACGTAATGATGTATTAAATAATAATCTACGTATTGACGGTAGAAAGCCAAACGAGATAAGAAATATTGAATGCGAAGTATCAATCTTACCTAAAACCCATGGCTCAAGCTTATTTTCAAGAGGAGAAACTCAAAGCTTGGTGACTACTACTCTAGGCACAGCTCAAGACGAACAAGTAATTGATAGTATAGATGGCGATTATAAAGAACATTTTATGCTAAATTATATTTTCCCTCCGTATTCTGTAGGGGAAGCAACTCCTGTAAGAGCGCCAGGACGTAGAGAAACTGGTCATAGTAAACTAGCCTGGAGAGCCCTAAATCCTGTACTACCAACTAAAGAAGAATTCCCATATACTATGAGAGTAGTATCAGAAATTACCGCTTGTAATGGCTCATCATCAATGGCAACAGTTTGTGGCGGATCAATGGCTTTAATGAATGCTGGCGTCCCTCTTAAAGCTCCTATTGCTGGTATTGTTATGGGATTAATTAAAGAAGCAGAGCAATTTGTAATTTTATCCGATATTATGGGAGATGAAGACGCTCTTGGAGATATGGATTTTAAAGTAGCAGGTAGTAGAAATGGGATCACTGCTCTACAAATGGATATTAAAGTAGCAGGTGTTACTATTCAAATCATGAAAGATGCCTTGAACCAAGCGAGAGATGGTCGTATCCATATTCTAGAGCAAATGGATAAAGCTATTAATAAGGTTAATGATAATATTAGTAAATATGCTCCTGCTATTCACAATTTTAAAATTGATAAAAATAAAATTAGAGATGTTATAGGCGCTGGTGGTAAAGTGATTCGTGAAATCTGCGAGACAACAGGAGCTAAAATTGATATAAGTGACGATGGTAATGTATCTGTATCAGCTATCGGTAAAGATAAAATTGATATGGCTATTAGCAAAATTAAAAATATTGTTACTGAACCAGAAATAGGTGGTATATTTAATGGTAAAGTAGTAAAAATACTAGATTCAGGAGCCTTTATTAATTATTCAGGCAATCGTGACGGTTTTGTTCATATTAGTGAGATTGCTAAAGATCGTATTGAATCTGTTGCTAGCGCTTTAAAATTAGGGGATACAGTAACAGTTAAACTTATTGGATTCGATAAAGGCAAAGCAAAATTAACTATTAAAAATGCAAATATTGATGCCGCTGAACCAGTTGAAGACAAAGCTAATAAAGATTCAGAAAATCATAAAGAGCAGCAAGCCCCCCCCCCTACTGCTAAACGTGATGCCGGAAAAAAATGGCAGACTAATGGTAATAAATCATCCACTAATGATGAAATAGTTAGTGAACGCAAGTATTTTAACTAACAGGCCTTTTTAAAATATTATTAAAGGGAGCTTCAGCTCCCTTTGTGATCTTGTCATGACAAATTAATTTTATACCTTATTCAATAACCAAGAAGTCTTATAATTTCTTCTAGCGACTATTTCTTCTTACCCTAACAAAATTGAAAATAATCCATCAATTTTATCACTAATAATTTTTACCTCTTAAATGATAGATACTATAAATATGTCATTATTATTAAATTTCATTAATAAATTTGTCATTAACTTTGTCAAGTTATTTTATGTTTATTAATAATGATATAAATTTGAGTATGTTAATAAATTTAATCAGGAGTTCTATATGTCTAAAGATAAAATTGATACTAATACTTCTTTTCATCAACCATCTGAAACTCCTATAGAACCAGCAGGTCAAGTTGATACCAGCTCTACAACTACAACCGATGCCCCACAAGCATAAGTTTGACATTATTAGGATAAGACTATAAAGATTCTTAATTTTTATAAGTTGTTGCTCCAAGGCAATAACTTATAAAAATATCCCGGCAAATCAACTTCAATTATTATTTCTTCCCCAAAAACTTCTGCAGGTAAAGTTATTTTTTTGGCATGTAATAGCATGTTTTTAGATAAAGCTATAGATTCGTTGCTGCCATATTTAATATCCCCTATTATTGGACAACCAAGTATTTTAGCATGAAAACGAAGTTGATGCATTCTACCAGTTAGAGGAGTAAATTCTATTAATGATATATTAGATTTTTTTTGAAACTCTAATAACTTATAATGAGTAATAGCTAACTTACCATTTTCCTCATCATTTTCCATAGTTTCATAATTTTCCACTCTACTCTTAGCAATCATCCCTCTAATTTCACCTTCTTGCTTTAATAATTTACCTAAAGTAACTGCAAGATAGGTTTTTTGAATTATTTTTTCCTGAAAAGCTCTCATTAATTTAATACTGGCTAAATAATTTTTAGCAATTAATAATATACCAGAAGTATCCTTATCTAACCTATGAACTAATCTAAGATCTTCCCCTAAACTATTTAAATATTGTAATGCATCATCAATTGATAAGTTAATCTTACTTCCTCCTTGAGTAGCAATGGATGATGGTTTATTAATTACATATAAATTATTATCCTGATAAACTAGATATTCTGTTATTAATTTATTTGCTAAACTAATAACAGAATTAGAGAATTTTTTATGAGGAGTATCTGTTGATACAAGATTCAAACTATCATTTATAAAAATCTGATCACCTGCATTTATTCTAGTCGCCCCTTCTACTTTTGCCGAATTAACAGTTATTTTCTTCTGACGTAAAGCCTTTTGTATTATACCTTGAGTAAGGTTAGGATATAATTTTTTTAGATAACGATCTAATCTAATTGGTAATTCTATATCTACTAATATTATCATTTATTTAAATCTGTACTCCTTAATAAAAAATAACACCACACTATAGTTGATAATAATATAATAGCAAAAATTTGATGTACTAACGCCATAAATATTGGCACTTGATATAAGAGTGTAATTATTCCAGCTAGCATCTGTAAGATTAATACAAAGATTATACTATATACAACTTGCTTTAGTCTAGGGTGAGATGTTTTGATTAAACTAATAGATAAGAATATTAAGCTTAGACATACTATATAAGCCCCTATTCTATGAATAAATTGAATAACAACAGGGTCACTGAAACTTGTAAAAGTTAAACCACTCATTACTTCTTGTGGAATAAAATTATTCCCCATAAAAGGAAAATTATTATATATTTGACCGGCATCAAGACCAGCAACTAGTCCACCTAAAAAAATTTGAATATATATAATTATAATTGATGTTATGCAAAAAATTTTTTGTTTACTTAAATTTGTTCCTTGAGAAACTAGTAAAATCTCACCATTATTATTAAGTAGCTGGTAAAATAATAAGCTATATATAATAACAGCTAGAATTAAATGACAGGCTAAACGAAAATGACTAACATACGGCTGTAAGTCCAAACCACTTTTAACCATATACCATCCCATAAATCCTTGAGCAGCAAATAATATTAGAATAGTTAAATATACAGGAATGGATTTATTATCGATTTGCTTGTTTATAAGAAAATATAATAAAGGCAATAAATATAGCAAGCCAGTAATTCTACCTGCAAGACGATGAATAAACTCAAGCCAAAAAATAAATTTAAACTCAGAAAGAGTCATATTAATATTTCGCTGCTGATATTCAGGAAATTGTTGATATTTAGTAAATTCATCTTGCCATTGTTGGTGATTTAAAGGAGGAATAATACCAGATACCGGCTTCCATTCAACAATAGACAAACCAGCATCAGTAAGTCTAGTAAGACCACCAATAAAGATCATAAATATAACCATAAAACAACATACGATAAGCCAATTTTTTATTAATATGGTTTGATTCATAAATGTTTAATTCATATTAAATTATTTAATCAAAATTTTTCTTATTAGCTTCTTATTAAACCGCTATTTACGTAAAAATCAACAATATGTTTTCTTATCTCTTCGTGGCTCAAGAGTAGTACCTTAGCAATCCCTACATTACTATACCCAGCGGCATACATCAAAACTGCATCAATACGACCACCTATCCGTCCGTTTCGTGCTGCCTTATGACTTTCCTTCAACTTCTCTCTTTGTTCTTCTGGCACTACATTCTTGCTCCCAATGTCTTAAACTCTACGATAGCTCTCCTAGCTTTGCAACCCTTGAGTTACGACCAGTATATATGCTTTCT
>JAJIYR010000114.1 GCA_020881085.1 Rickettsia endosymbiont of Bryobia graminum
TATTTGACGAACTGTAACACTTTTAATTGTTGTTACTATTTTTGTTACGCTATAGGTTGGTACAGATTGTACTAAAAAATGGACATGATCTTCATCAACCCCTATTTCTAAAAATTTTAGTTGATATCTCTTTTCTATCGCTAAACATATTTCTCGTAATACTTGATCAACTGATACGTCAAACAATGCTCGGCGATATTGTGCTGGAAATACCATGTGATACAGCAGTACCGTAACATTATGACTTTTGTGTATATATTTGCTCATTCCTCCATATTACGCCGCAAGCGGCCGGGAATATACCCAAAAGAGATTTAAAAATGATGGAGTAACACCTACTGCCAAAGAGACAGTATTGGCAAATAACTCCTTTGACATAAACCTAGTAACCTGATCATCCAGATAATTCCCTGCAATTTTTGTAATTTCCTTATAATTTTCTGGATTTTGCAAGAATGCAGCAAATTCATTTTGTAATATCCCAGCGACTTTACTATCAGTAAGTATTACTGTAGCATTTTTAACAAGATTATTTCCTGAATCTTTATCTTGGATTACCAAATCTTTATAAATATCCTTTACTCTTTTATTACATTCTCCATCAAGCACAGCAGCTGATAAATTTATTAAGACCGGCATTGCCCTTCTGATAAATTGCTGATCTACCCCTTCGAATATATCAGGATTAACTGTTTTAGGTTTAGTAGGGTCAAGCATGGGATTTGGGTTTAGCAATTCCTTTAGTACTAGGAATAAAGCATAGTTAGCTATTGTATCTTTTAGAATATTTGACTGATCTTTATTTAAGGTAGGGATATATTGATTTAGTACTATACTTGCTCCTTGAATTAGATTAGACCCAACCTCTATTAAAGAATTTTGTAAATTCAGCCTCTCGTCTACTAATAACTTATTACTTAATAATTTCTGATTCGCCTCATTAAATTTATTATAATTATCATATAATTTCTTTATTTCTGGAGCAGACTTAGCAGTTGAACCTAATACTGATATTAAATCAATACAAGAAGTAGCAAATTGACTAAATTTACTAGGAGCATTTTTATTCTGTTCTAAATCAGCTTTTTCTTGCTCTATTTGTAATTCTTGTGGTTTAACTTTTTGACCATTCTGGATAAAATAACCCTGAACAGCTTTAAGCTCTGCTCCAACAATAGAAGCCTCTAGATCAATCTCAGCTCCAGCTATATTTGCTTCATGCAAGTTAGCTTTGCGTAAATTTACTCCTTCTAGTCTAGTTTTCTCTGCTTGCACTTTCTCTAATATAGCAGATTGTAATTTCGATCTGGTAAGGTCAGCATTAGTAAAATTAGCTTTTGTAAAATCAGCATTTTTACCATCAATACGCCTTGCTACACTATCTGAAAAATCGGCTCCTCTTGCCTTAACATCCTCTAATATACTATAGCTAACATTAATCTTATGTGCATTTACAGATTCTAGAATGGCTCCTTCTAAATTTGCCGCGCCCAATTTAGTTAGCTTATTTAATTCTGCCTTTGATAGATTTATACCTTTTGCTTCTATTTTCTCTAAAATACTATTCTTAATCTTTGTGTTATGAGCATCAGCAGCTTGCATGAAAGAATTGGATAAATCACTCTCAATAATATTACATTCCGCAAGTACTGCATTATTTAATATTGCATGTTACATTTTAATTCAGCGTAAATCTGCCGAAAATAAAAGTAATCCCCGCCGCAAGCAGCGGGGATTACTTTTAATGAACGCCAAAATCTTTCTATAAATACATTATCTAGGGCTCTGCCTTTGCCATCCATACTAATTTTGATTTCACGTTTAATGAGTTTATCTGTAAAATCTTTTGATGTAAATTGAGAACCTTGATCTGTATTAAAGATTTCAGGCTGACCATATTTTATTATAGCTTCTTCAAGTGCATCAATACAAAAGTCACTTTCTAA
>JAJIYR010000115.1 GCA_020881085.1 Rickettsia endosymbiont of Bryobia graminum
TCTTCAATTGTTGAATACATTGAATGCTATTATAATAGTAAACGTAGACATTCTTCTATTGGTTATCAAATACCTATAGATTTTGATCTAAATTTAACTTTAGTCGCTTAACTAATTGTCCGGAAAACTAATACAAGATCAGATCATTATTAATCCTATCAAAAGGGACGGTAGTATTTTTAATGGTAACTTTCTCTGGCCATTTTGGTTGGGATGATTTAAGTTTCCATTTTAGAATATCTAAAATTCCCTTCAGTTTAATTTTAGGGTTAGAATTATGAAAAATTTTATTATATTTATTTGACATGCTGCTTAATTTTTTATTTATATAATTATTTAACTTAAGTCATTGATATTCAAGATTATTTTATTTTTTAAGCAAAAATCACTAAGTAGAAAAATAATTTTTGTACAAATGCCTTTTAAAGGCTGTTAATATTAGCTCTCCAAGGTCGAAATTACGCGAATTTTGATAGCATTTTTATAATAATGATATCGATCTTGTTGATTCATGAAAATAATATCTAATACATAATATCATTTTTATATTTCTAACTAAGTAAATATTTAATTAGTTTTATAATCCTCTAAATTAATAATTTGAGCCGATTTAATATTATTGGGGGAATGGGAAGTAAGGATAATAATTCCACCATTATTAGCTTTAGAAATAATTAAATTATATAATAAGTCTTTGTTTTCTTGGTCAAGATTTGAGTCTACTTCATCTAATAACCATAGATTTGTTTGGCAGGACATTAATTTGGCTAGAGCAATTTTCTTTTGGTTACCTGCAGAGAGTTTGTAGCATTTTTCATGAAGAATATTTTGTAATTTAAAATAATATATTGCTGGTTCTAATGTCTCTAAAGAATTATAAATTTTACTCCAGAAAGTTAAATATTCAAGTACAGTGATTTGTCCTTTCAAACCAGTATTATGACCAATATAATTACAATATGGTTTTTGTAGGTCTCCATACTCTATTCCCTTATAAAATATTTTGCCGTTAGTTGGATTTTGGATATTGGCCATAATGCGTAATAATGAAGTTTTGCCACATCCATTAGGTCCTGCTAAATATACTATGGAAGAAGGAAGAAATGTAATGCTAATATCAGGGAACAAATTTCTTTTGCCTATATTAAGTGTTAGTTGCTCAAATGACAGCATTTATGATATTACTCGCAAGGTTTTATATAATTTACTTTAAATATATTGTTTTTCAAGTTAAGTTAATAGACTTATTATATAAGTATACTTCTGATAAATGAAGAAATAAACTCGTCATGGCGAGCTATCGCAGATGGTGTAGTCATCCAGAACTTGTTTTTGGATCTAATAATAGATGTGAAACAAGTTCAGCATGACATAGTTGATGTTTTTTGGATGGTCAGGTCGCCTTACATCTCCTCGCCATGACAATTTTTTAACCAAATTCTTCATTTATCAGAAGTATACCTAAAAAATTCTAATTTGGTGGATAATAGTGGCTAATTCTAATTATATTAAAGAAATATCTGTAAGTGATAAGTCTTATAAGATTTATGATATCAATAAAGCAGCAGGTGACATTAATCTTGATTTAAAGCGTTTGCCTTATAGTTTAAGGATATTATTTGAGAATGTATTGCGTTTGAACGGCAATAAAGAAAATTTATTATTGTTTAGTAAATGGTTAGAAAATAAAAAATCTGATTCTGAAATTCCATTTATGCCAGCTAGAGTATTAATGCAAGATTTTACAGGGGTTCCTGCGATTGTTGATTTAGCAGCTATGCGCGATGCCATGAAAAAGCAAGGTGGAGATCCTCTAAAAATTAATCCATTAATACCTGTTGATCTTGTTATTGATCATTCAGTACAGGTTGATTATTATGGGGCCTCTGATTCTTTTGCTAAAAATGTTCAAAAGGAAGTAGAAAGAAATATAGAACGTTATAGTCTTCTTAAGTGGGGTCAGGAAGCATTTAATAATTTTAAAGTAGTTCCTCCAGGAACCGGAATTTGCCATCAAGTTAATTTGGAGTATTTAGCTAATGTTGTATGGACAAAGCAGGAGGGTGATGTAACTATCGCGTACCCTGATACTTTAGTTGGAACAGATAGTCATACAACTATGATCAATGGACTGGCTGTTCTTGGATGGGGAGTTGGTGGAATTGAAGCAGAAGCAGCGATGCTTGGTCAACCTCTAGCGATGATATTACCAGAAGTAATTGGTTTTAAATTAACCGGTTCTTTAAAGGGTATGATTACTGCTACAGACTTAGTATTAACAGTAACTCAAATGTTAAGAAAGAAGAATGTTGTCGGTAAGTTTGTAGAATTTTATGGTGAGGGTCTAGATTCTTTAACTATAGCAGATAGAGCTACTATATCTAATATGTCTCCAGAATTTGGAGCTACATGCGGATTTTTCCCAGTTGATAATGAAACTATAAAATATCTTAATTTTACAGCAAGGAATCAAGATAGTGTAGAGTTAGTAGAGCAATATAGTAAATTACAATCTTTATGGAGAGAATCATCAGTTACTCCAGAATATACTGATACATTGGAATTAAACTTGTCGGATTTAGAAGCGTCGCTTGCAGGACCAAGGCGACCTCAAGATAGAGTAAATTTAGCGAATGCTGCTAATGATTTTAAGATACAATTATCTTCTATGGCTAAAGGAGATAATAGTATAGATAAGAAATATCAAGTTCCTGGTACTGAATATAGTATAGGTAATGGTGATGTAATGATTGCGGCGATTACCAGCTGTACTAATACGTCTAATCCAAATGTTATGATTGGAGCAGGGCTACTGGCTAAAAAAGCTGTAGAAATTGGCTTAATAACAAAACCTTGGGTAAAAACTTCTCTAGCTCCTGGTTCAAAAGTAGTATCAGAATATTTAGAGAAAAGTGGGCTGCAAAAATATTTAGATAATTTAGGCTTTAATTTAGTTGGTTACGGTTGCACAACTTGTATAGGTAATTCAGGTCCATTAAAGCAAGAGATAGAAGAAACTATTGCTAAAAATAATTTAGTTACAGCTTCAGTGCTATCAGGTAATAGAAATTTTGAAGGAAGAATCCATCCTTATACTATAGCTAGTTATCTTATGTCTCCACCACTAGTAGTTGCTTATGCATTGGTAGGAACCATGAATATTAACTTTGAACATGAGCCGATTGGTAAGAATGCTAAAGGTAAAGATATATATCTGAAAGATATATGGCCTACGCAGCAAGAGATACGTCAAACAGTTAGTGAATCTCTTACTTCTAAAATGTTTAAAGATAAGTATAGCGATGTGTTCTTAGGCGATAAAGCATGGCAAGATATTAAAGTAACTAAAACTAATACTTATCAGTGGGATAAAAATAGTACTTATATTAATAACCCGCCTTATTTTGATCAATCTGCTGTGGGATCTAGCGATTTGAAAGATATAGATTCAGCTAAAATATTAGCTATCTTTGGTGATTCGGTTACTACAGATCATATCTCTCCAGCTGGCAGTATTAGCAAAACAAGCCCTGCTGCTAAATATCTAATGGAACATGGTATAGAACCATTAGATTTTAATTCCTATGGTTCTAGACGTGGTAATCATGAAGTAATGATGAGAGGTACTTTTGCTAATAGTAGAATTAAGAATTTAATGTGCCCAGGAATAGAAGGTGGGGTAACTATTAATCAGCTTAATAATCAGCAAATGAGTATTTATGATGCTGCTATGTCGTATAAATCTGAATCAGTTCCGTTAGTGATTTTTGCTGGAAAGGAATATGGTTCAGGGTCATCAAGAGATTGGGCAGCTAAAGGAACAAATTTGCTTGGGGTGAAAGCTGTAATTGCTGAGAGTTTTGAAAGAATCCACAGGTCTAATTTAGTTGGTATGGGTGTACTACCTCTTAGTCTTGGTTCAAAAACAGTACAAGATTTAAGGATCAATGGTTCTGAAGATATTACTATTTCAGGGTTAAACAATAATATTAAGCCTTATGATAAGCTAAGCTGTATTATTAAAAGACAAGATGGGAGCATTGATAATATTCCTGTAGTATTGCAAATCTTTACAGATAATGAAATAGACTACATAAAAGAAGGGAGTATAATGCATTTAGTAGTAAAAAATTTGAAGAGGTAAAATGGATAAAGCTCTTAAAAAATATATAATTCCTGGAAGAGGAAATCTTATAATGATTTATATATTGTTTTTATGTGGAATAGTTGCTCCCTTATTGCCGGTTATAGGAGTAGTTTTTGCTTATATTAATAAGGATGTTCACGATAGAAATTTATCTAGCCACTATATTTTTCTGATACGTACTTTCTGGGTAGCTTTGATTGGAAACCTAGTATCCTTATGTACATTATTTATATTCTTCTTAGGAGCTTTGATATATTTATGCTTATTGTCTTGGTATATATTAAGGGTTGCTATAGGTTTAAAATATTTACTTAATAATTCAGGTCATCCTAATTATATGACTTATTGGATTAAATAAGTATATATTGTATTTTTTCCAATTCTATATTAAGACTTAAACTATTAATATAGAATTGAGTTTGTTAGCGTGGAAAATCTGCTTGGGGAAAAGACGGAATATAAAGATCAATATACTAACTCATTACTATATCCAATTAGTCGAAAGCTTGCCAGAGACCAAATAGGTTTGATCTCTGGAGCTTTACCATTTCATGGTTTTGATATTTGGAATTGTTATGAAGTTTCCTGGTTGAATCTAAATGGTAAGCCAGAAGTAAGAATATTAGGGTTTGTGGTTAATTGTGATTCACCAAATATTATAGAATCAAAATCGTTAAAACTTTATTTTAATTCCTTTAACAATAGTAAGTTTAAAAATATTACTCAAGTAAAGGAATTGATAGAAAATGATTTAAGTAAAGTGCTGGGGGCTGTGATAAATATCTCCATTAATGACCTGCAGTCATATAATAATTCTACTCTTCAGTCATTTGAAGGAATAAATCTAGACATATTAGATGTAGTAATGAATAATTTTGTAACAGATGATAATTTGCCAAGATTATTTGATGATGGAGAGAAAGTAGAAGAGGTATTATATTCTAACTTGCTAAAATCAAATTGTTTAGTAACTAATCAGCCTGATTGGGCGTCAGTACAAATTAGTTATAAAGGCAAGAAAATAGATCATAATTCCTTACTAAAATATCTAATATCATTTCGTAATCATAATGAGTTTCATGAGCAATGCGTTGAACGTATTTTTTGTGATATAAAGAATTTCTGTAGTCCAGACGAACTTACTGTATATGCAAGATATACAAGACGAGGTGGTATAGATATTAATCCTATTAGATCTAGTATGCCTTTGGATCTTAGTAAAATTAGTAATTTAAGACATGTGAGACAATAAATTAAGCAAGTTAGTGCCGCTTTTCATTGAAACAAAATCTTGCTCCTTAGATATTTTATATACATGGTGGTGCTGTATCGTTTCTTCTCAGGCCTCATACCCCTATTGAGTATCCAGCTGATGGTTCAAACCTCCACCTTCAGGTGGAGAAACTTTAGTTTGAAGAAGTCATAGTCGTCCTATATAAAATAAGTAAATAGGACTTATTTTATAGGATGACTATGACA
>JAJIYR010000116.1 GCA_020881085.1 Rickettsia endosymbiont of Bryobia graminum
TTCCCTTTCTCATATTCTGTCATAGTCATCCTATAAAATAAGTCCTATTTACTTATTTTATATAGGACGACTATGACTTCTTCAAACTAAAGTTTCTCCACCTGAAGGTGGAGGTTTGAACCATCAGCTGGATAATCAACTATATCCATCATATCTCCAATATTATGAGAATAGGTTATAAATACTTGAACTTTATCATGTAATAACCATCTAATAACAATAGGATGAGCTGATTGTACAAATATTCTAGCTAAATTTTCTGTAACTTGAGGAGGTACAGGTTGTAATTTTTGAATTTGCTTTTTTAAATCATTATAAATAAAAGTTAATTTTTGCTCAGAAAAAGATGATCCATATAAAGATTTAAACAATTTATTAGTTTCAGGAATTAATGTTGGATCTGTTATTTCTTCTTTACTTACCATCAAACTAAGATTGAATCTAGGATCTGAAAATCTGGCAAAATTACAGCTAGTATCCGTATCTATTCTAAGTTTCCCTGATTTAATTAATTGCTTAGCTAATTGCTCGTATTCCACTTGCATATCAGCTGGATAAATATCAGGTACTTTGTCAAGAATATGATAGATTGAGCTCATCAGAACATAAATTAAATTAATGCTAATAGTGTTATTTTAATAAAAAATATTATTTAAAGAAAGTTTTCAATGGAATGATGTCTTTAAATATTTATTATATTCATGAAATAATATCTTATATTTATTATGTTCTATTATTATCGGATGAGGAACAATACTAATATTAGGGACAATTTTTATTATATTATTTATAACCCCAGGCATATCGTAAGAAGAATTAACTAGGCGTATAGAGCGAATATTATTGTTAATAATAAAATTAGTTATTTCGTGTAGGTCATCTTTTCCTAGATAACTATTATCTGCGTATATTACCTGACTTGTTTTCACGTTATATTCGGATAAAAAATTCTTTAATTGGTCTTTTGACTCAATGCCAGCTATAAACAATATTGGGGCATAGTTGGCCTTTAGTAAACTAATACCAATTTCTATTCTTTGCCGTCCATTTAGAGTTATTATGGCGTCAGTTATAGTACTATTATTAATTTTGTAGGAGTCAACTGTATAAATATAATAAGCGAAACCAGTTCCCCACAATAGAAACATTATAGAGATTGATAAAAGAAAGCGTTTCATTTGTTAATCCATGTGAATTACTAATTCATTATCAATTGACTAGAGTGATGATAATTTTAATCCTATCATAGAAACTATCATAGTAGTTATAAAGAAAACTCGTATTAAAAGAATAAGGTTCATTAAAGTATAACATTCCTACAACTACTGTTCCTATAGCTCCTATACCTGTCCAAATAAGATAAGCTGTACCAAGAGGTAGTTTATCAAGGGTTTTACTAAGGCATAAAAAACTTAATAAGGAGAAAAATATAAAACCAATGGTATGTTTTGTATTTGTAAAACCATCTGATAGCTTTAACGAGATAGAAAAGCATATTTCAAATATCCCTGCTAGAATAAGTAGTATCCAAGTTAGCATATTTTTACCTTCTCTTTTCTATAGATTTATCTTTTTGTTGTAACTTTTTATTAGGTGCGTTTTCGTATGGTATAGAGTTTTTATTATCAACTTTTATACTAGGTACTTGTATTCCAGTATTTAGCTGATTTATCTTCTCTATTTCAAATTTTGCTAGTAATTGTTCCTTATATAAAAATTCTTTATTGTTTTTATTTATATTAGTTTTTAGCCAATTAATTTTTTCTTGTTCGTTTATTAAAGATTTATCAATGCTTAAAATTCTTGCTCCAATGCTTTCACCTATTTTAGGGGCATATTTTACTGCTAAAATAGCCGCTGGTACAACCATAAGAGCGGAAGATGCTCCAGTTGTTGCTACAGTAATTGCTCCAACAGCTACAGTACAAATAGCTGTAATTATCTTGCTAGCAGCCTGTCTGAGTATTTCAATTTTTTTATAATGAGTAGATGTAATATTTGCTATTTTATCAAGATCTGATTTAATTTGTTGATTTATTTCTATAAGATTTTGATATTTTTTTAGAGCACTCATTATTGTTGTTTGAAATATTTCCGGCTCAGCTTGTATAAGATTTATTATTTCATAAGAGTTTTTTGCTGAAAATAAATTTTTAAGAATTAATTTAATATTATTCTTTTCTTTAATATTAACATCAGGAAAATGTATATTGATTAGCGTATCAATAAGGATATTTTCTGATTTTTGTAAAATATTATTATCTTGAAAATCAGTTGTTTCAGGCGAAATTGCCACAGCAAACAATGTTAAAATTGTAGAAAAACTATCATCTGTTAGAACTTTTTGTCCAAGAAAAGACTTTAATTTATATATACAATTATTTAAATGTGTTCTAATTTCTGGGATAGATTTTAACCTAGCTTTATGATCAATAGCTATAATTCGTGCAAGTGTTAAACAAGCATGGCTTGTTATATTATTAACAAGAGTGGCACTAATTATTTTTTCAGCTAGAGTGAGATCTGCAATATTAAAAACATCAATAAGTTTATTATCCATAATTTCATTTTCAATTGGCTATAAGGCTAATTCTCTAATTCTCATTGTAAGTTTTGCAAATATCATATCAGGAATCTTATGTATAGATAATTTATAAATAGTATCGGGTTCTAGTACATCCTCTTTCTGTACTTCTATAGATAAAATAATAGTATTTTCTGGCATATTGGCATAAATTTCTCTGATAATTTGCCCAAAAGTTAGAAAATCTTGAGTAGCAAATTTTATTTTAAGATCATAACTTCGTATTTTTACCCCGTATTTTTCTTCACCTAAGTGTGGTTTAATCTTACTAGGAAACTCTTGTTTTATGGTTATTGTAATAGGTTCATTCAAATGATATTTTGTTGAAAGATCTATTATTTTATCCATTAATTTTGTTCTTTCTAAGCAACCTTCTTTAGAAGACATTGATAATAGATCCTTGTATTTAACATAGGTATCTAATATTTTATGTTCAGAATTTTTTATAGAATAAAGGTTAAGTGTTTCTTGAGCTAATAATTCCTCAGTGTAATATGTTTTTTTAATAGAATATTGATAATCTTGATTAAAAACTTGTAGTAGAATCAATATTGAAGAGATACCTAGAAAATACATCACTAATTTAAAAAAAATGACATTTTTTAAATGAGTAATAAAATTTATAAGCATTTTTTATCCTCTGTTTTTAGAAATTATTATTGATAATGGTATTACAATTCTATTAGATAAGTTAACTATCTGATCATGAAATATGATAACATTAGTATCTATATTACCAAAGGTTTTTGTACTATAATCAATTTGTTGTTTTAAAATCTTCATAGCTTCTTCAACAGTTGTATTATCAATAATAAATTTTAAAAATATTTGAGTTTTTGTATATGGATTTGGAGATATTAGCGTACTATCTATATCTAATCTTTCCCATTTCATCCCCTCTAAAAATAAATTATCTGGTAACCCCCTAACAAATTTTTCTAACAAATCAAATGGTATTGATATAGGTATTTGTAATAGTGATTCAAAAATATACAAATCTGCTAAATTAGTAGCCTTATGAATATAAGGGTACCTTTGTTTTACTTCATAATATTCTTGCTCAGCACTAGAATAATGTGAGTGTAAAATAGTTAATTTATGCTGATTTTCTAAGGTTTTAACTTTTATAATACAAGCTGTAATTATTAAAGTTATTATTATAATATTAAGCGGTTTGAAAACTAAGGAGTTAAAAATATTTAGTGAGGAAATAGTTTTTAAATTTTTATTATAAGCTGAATGGGTCTTTTGTTCATTAAATAATTTTATAATTAAAGAATCTGCAAATTTGTCAGTATCTTGAAGGGTTTTTCCTAATATCTGATTAAAAGATTTGCATATTAATTTGTGTTCACCAAATTGAGAATGCTCTGCTAGTAATTTGAAATTATCATCAGCTATTATAATTATACAAACTTTGAGATTTAAATTTTCAATATAATTTTTATAATTTATTAAATAATCACTAACCTCTTGCTCAATCATACCTTGAATATATAGATCAGACTTATCAGTTGGGTAATCAAATCTTTGTATTGTAATGATATTATTTTTATATTTAATAACTAAATTGATACCACTACCTTTTAGAATACATACAAAGATTTGAAAATGTTCACTGAACACTCCTTCATTAGCTTTATTAATGATTTTATCGATAATTATTCTTAATTCTAAAGCTAAGAAATAAATACCACTAAATTGCAATCCTGAATTTAGCACAATGAAATCAATTAACTTGCTCAGATATGGTGTATAATCACTAGAAACAATTAAGGTATCCCAAGTTTCGCTTGGTGTAGTATTAATATTATAAATATTGTATCCTACTATATTGTCTTTCGGGAAATATTCCTCTATAAATTTTCCAACAGGATTAGTTTTTACTATTGAATGTAATACAGGAATTAGCTCATGACGTAGTACGCATTCAGAATTATTTAATAGAAGAAAAACGTAAAACTTTTTAAATTTTTGGAAAAAATCATTATATAAATTTAAATGATCTCGATTTTCTATGGGAATAAATAAACTATCTACGATTTTTTTATTAATAATAGCGTAAAGAGAAGTGCCTTTATCCCCTACTAAAATAATAATATTACGTCTATATAAAAAATATCTAAAGAACTTTAAGATATGTATTATATATTCCTTAATTTTAGGCAGATTAAGTATATTAGGCATAAGTACTGACTGATAAATCTCAAGTTTTTTTACTATACTGATTAGAATCTTTTAAGTATAAAAGATTCTAATATTAATATCAAATTTATGATCACTATTTATAATAGCATTACTCTCGAGGATAATATGTTATGTCATGGCGGGCAGATATAGTCTGCTTACCTATCCAGTTTATTTATTTGTCATCCCGAACTTATTTCAAGGTTTAAAATGTTGAATCAAGTTCAATATGAAATTATTGGTACTGCCTGGATGGCTACGAAGTCTTACAGCTTCTTGCCATGAAGAATAACGTTACTTTATTAATTCACAAGAATTACTATTAATAAAATATACAATACTAACTACTGATAAGGTAAATACCAAATGACTAAGCTTACCACTGAAGAAATTAGAAGTAAATTTATAAATTATTTTATTACAAATAATCATACCCATATACCTGCTAGTTCTTTGATACCACATAATGATCCTAGCTTAATGTTTGTAAATTCTGGTATGGTGCAGTTTAAAAACGTTTTTACAGGTCAAGAGGTTAGGAAATATAATAAGGCTACTACTAGTCAAAAATCTCTGCGAGCTGGTGGTAAGCATAATGATTTAGAGAATGTTGGTTATACGGCAAGACATCATACATTCTTTGAAATGTTAGGAAATTTTTCTTTTGGAGATTATTTTAAAGAGCAAGCAATTTATTATGCTTGGGATCTTCTAACTAAAGAATTTAATATTCCTAAAGAAAAGTTATATGTAACGGTTTACCATACTGATGATGAAGCAGCTTCATATTGGAAAAAAGTAGCTAATTTAAGTGAGGATAGAATTATCAGAATTAATACTAATGATAATTTTTGGTCAATGGGAGATACCGGTCCTTGTGGTCCATGTTCAGAGATTTTTTATGATCATGGAGATAAGATTCCAGGAGGATTACCTGGAACAAAAGATCAAGATGGGGATCGCTTCATTGAGATTTGGAATATGGTATTTATGCAATATGAGCAATTAGATGCTAAGACCAGAATAGAGCTACCTAAAAAATCTATTGATACCGGAATGGGGTTAGAGCGTATTAGTGCTGTTATGCAAAATGTTCATGATAATTATGATACAGATTTATTTAAGGAAATAATTGCTTATACGGAGAATATAGTAAAAATAAAGGTAGAAGGTGACGCCAAATTTTCTTATCGCGTTATTGCTGATCATTTACGAGCTTGTGCTTTTTTAATTGCCGATGGTATTATGCCATCAAATGAAGGGAGGGGATATGTGCTTAGACGTATTATGCGTAGAAGTATGCGGCATGCTCATATACTTGGCAGTAAAGAACCCTTAATGCATAAATTACTTCCTAAATTAGTTGATTTAATGGGAAGTGCTTATCCAGAACTTCGTAGAGCTGAAGAGTTCATAGGTAGCGTTTTAGAACAAGAAGAAATGCGATTTAAGAATACTTTAGAACGTGGGCTTAAGTTACTTGACGATGAAACAAAACATTTGAACAAAAATTCTATTCTTTCAGGAGAAGTAGCATTTAAGTTATATGATACTTATGGTTTTCCTATTGATTTAACTGCAGATATATTAAAAAGCAAGCAAGTATCAATTGATGTTGATGGTTTTAATAATAAGATGCAAGAGCAGAAAGAAAGAGCTAGAAAATCTTGGTTAGGTTCTAATGAGTCTAAAACTGATAAACTATGGTTTGATATCCAGTCAGAGTTTGGTAACACCGAATTTTTAGGATACTCTTTAGATGAGGTGGAAGGAAAAATATTAGCTTTAGTTAAAGATAATGCTCTAGTTGATTCTATAGATAATATAAATGATAAGTTTATTTTGATTAGCAATCAAACTCCTTTTTATGGTGAGTCTGGTGGTCAGATGGGAGATATAGGGTATATTAAAACTGTTAATTATAAAATAAAAGTAATTGATACTTTAAAATATCTTGGTGGGATAATAGCTCATATTTGTATTTTGGAAGAAGGAGAAAATATTAAAGTTGGAGATACGGCAGATTTGGTTATTGATACTAAATATCGTAAAAATTTGAGAATTCACCATTCCGCAACACATATATTACATGCAGTATTACACGAAGTATTAGGTAAACATATTACTCAAAAAGGTTCTCTTGTAGCAAGTGATCGTTTGCGTTTTGATATTAGCCATGGAATAGCTATAACTAAAGAACAAATTATCTTGATCGAAGATAAAGTAAACCAAATTATTATGGATAATTCAAAAGTTGTTACAACATTAATGTCTCAAGATGAAGCTATTAAATCAGGTGCTATGGCTTTATTCGGAGAAAAATATGACAATGAAGTAAGAGTTGTATCTATGGGTAGAGATTATGACAAGGATAATTCTTATTCTCTAGAGTTATGCGGTGGTACTCATGTTGCTAGAACTGGTGATATCGGTATGTTTAAAATTATAAGTGAAAGCGCAATTGCTGTGGGAGTAAGAAGAATAGAAGCGGTTTGTGGTGAATTTGTTTTGAAATTAATCAGGAGTAATAACGCTATTATAGAAAATATTTCTACTGCTTTAAAAATAGCTAAAAATGAAGTTATTGATAAAGTGAATGATCTAATAGTTAGCAAAAAAGAATTATCAGAACAGATAATGTCTTTACAAGTCTCAATGCTTGATTTGAATATTGAACAGATTAACAAAGAAGCTACAGATCTGTCAGGTATAAAATTGGTCTATAAATTGGTTAATAATCTTGATAATAAAATATTACGTTTATCTGCTGAGCAAATAGCTAGTAAGTTAGATAATTTGGTGATTATTTATATAAATAATACTGGCAAATTATCTATTACAGTTGCGGTTAGTAAAAAAATTATCGATAAAATAAATGCTGGTACTATAGCTAAATCCATTTCATTGTTTTTAGGTGGAACAGGAGGTGGTGGACAACCGACTATAGCTCAAGCAGGAGGTGTAGATACTAGTAAGCTACCTGAGCTAAAAGATATGATAATAGATTCACTACAGAAGTTATAAATTTATTTCTAATATTTACCTTAGTACTGTAAGTATTTTAAGGTATTATTTACTAATGATTCCTTTTTACAAATTTTGGATGTGATATTAAAATCAGCGTAATTTCTGCCTTGTAGAGCTTATAGTAACAGGGTTTAAAGGTCATTTGTAAAAAATATTATTAATTTTTATGATAAATAATCTATATGCATCAAAACTGAAATAATTTCGGGATGATTATAAAAATACTTATAGCCAACTTTTAAATCTAAATAATATATCATGGATCATTTATCTATCTATATACATTGGCCATTTTGTTTATCAAAATGCTCATATTGTGATTTTAATTCTCATGTTTCAGAGAAAATAGAGCATGATAGGTGGTTAAAATCTTATGAGCGTGAGCTTGAATATTTCAAAGATCTTATCAGTAATAAATATATTAAATCTATTTTCTTTGGTGGTGGAACTCCATCTTTGATGAAACCATTTGTTGTTGATGGAATAATTCAAAAAATAGCAAAATTAGGAAGAGTTGATGAGCAGACAGAAATTACCTTAGAAACTAACCCTACTTCCTTTGAAGCAAGTAAATTTCAAGACTTCAGAATAGCTGGAGTGAATCGTGTGTCAATAGGTGTTCAGTCTTTGATTGAAGATGATTTGCAAGCTTTAGGCAGGCAACATGATAAGAAGCAAGCAATTAAAACTATAGAGAAGGCTAATAGTTTATTTGAGAAAGTATCTTTTGATTTAATTTATGCAAGGAGTAATCAAACTTTAGATAATTGGCAAAAAGAATTGGCTGAAGCTATGGAGATGGCATCAGGGCATATTTCTTTGTATCAGCTTACTATTGAGAAGGGTACTTTATTTTATAAATTATTTAATGAAGGTAATCTTGTCATTCCAGAATCAGATATTGCGGCTGATATGTATGAATGGACTAATTCGTACTTAGAATCTAAAGGATATAATAGATACGAGATCTCTAATTACGCTATCCCAAATAATGAATGTAAGCATAATTTAGCTTATTGGCAATATGATAATTATTTAGGCATTGGTCCAGGAGCTCATAGTAGGATTAATATTTCTAATAATCTATGTAGTATAATGATGTTGCATAAACCGGATAAATGGTTGCAAGCAGTTGATAGTCTAGGGGTCGGTACTCAAAATATTAGTCAATTATCTGAGCAAGAGATAATTGAGGAAATGTTAATGATGGGATTACGACTTGAAAAAGGTATTAATCTTGATATTATGCAAAAAAGAATAAATAAGCAATTATCAGAGATTTTAGATATTGCTAAAATAACTTATTATCAAAAATTAGGTTTAGTGGCGAAGAATATAGAGAATAATCTTCGCCTTACAAGTAATGGATTAATGATGCATAGTTATATAGTTCCAAGATTATTTAGATAGCTAAATAATATATATTTTTTAACTTGAAGAGTTGATTAAGAATAATAACTGTCATTCCGAATTTATTTTGGGATCTAAGATGCTGAAACAAGTTCAGTATGACTTTGTTGAGTGATTTCAGACAACCCTTCAAGTCAAAGCAGTATACAACAATTTAACCTAATCATATCAATTTTCAACTAATAAATAGTAAAAATGACAAAATTTATTTTCGTAACAGGAGGAGTAGTTTCTTCCTTAGGTAAAGGTGTTGCTAGTGGTATTAGCGGGACACTGCTTCAAGAATATGGGTATAAGGTACGTTTAAGGAAGCTTGATCCATATTTTAATCTTGACTCTGGTACTATGCAGCCTAATGAACATGGAGAAGTTTTTGTTACAGAAGATGAAGCAGAAACAGATCTTGATTTAGGGCATTATGAGCGTTTCACAGCAGTTGATTATCCAGCTGATGGTTCAAACCTCCACCTTCAGGTGGAGAAACTTTAGTTTGAAGAAGTCATAGTCGTCCTATATAAAATAAGTAAATAGGACTTATTTTATAGGATGACTATGACAGAATATGAGAAAGGGAA
>JAJIYR010000117.1 GCA_020881085.1 Rickettsia endosymbiont of Bryobia graminum
TACTCTCCTGATTTAAACCCTATAGAGAAATTCTGGGCAAATTTTAAACGTAACTTAAGAAAAGTTATTAAACGATTTGATGATTTCTTAGATGCAATAACCTTCGCTATGCAATTAACTCAATCGGCTTAGCTATAACACCTATATGAATAAAGATCTATCTATAGTTTAGGATAATTAAAATTCTTTTTATAAAAATTTACTTCAAAATAAAATGCATAATATATTAAAAAAATACCATAAATATGATTTAATAATTATTGGGTCGGGAGGCAGTGGTCTTACTGCTGCTATTTATGCAGCAAGAAGGGGTTTAAAGATAGCAGTAATTAGTAAAGTACACCCTATGAATAGTCATACGGTAGCAGCGCAAGGTGGTATTAATGCTGCCCTTGGTAACGTTACTCCAGATAATTGGCAATGGCATGCTTATGATACGATTAAAGCTTCTGATTGGTTAGCAGACGAGGATTCAGTGGAAATAATGTGTAGTAATGCTGCTGATGCTATAAAGATGCTTAATGATATAGGCGTTCAGTTTAATAGGACTAATAATGGACTTATTGATCAGAAGATTTATGGTGGGCAAAGTACTAATTATGGAAAAGGGGAATTAGCCTATCGAGCTTGTTATTCAGATGATAGAACGGGCTCTTCTATTATGGCTAAATTATATGATATTGCAAAAAATTTGGATAATATAGATTTTTTAAACTATAATTTTGTTCTTGAATTAATAATGAGCGATAATAAATGTTGTGGGGTTGTTAGTTGGGATATAGAACAAGGAGTAATAAATATTATCCATGGCGTTCATACTATAATTGCAACAGGAGGATATAGTCAAATTTATGAAACCTCTACTTCTTCACCAATTTGTACTGGTGATGGTAATGGATTAGCTGTAAAGGCTAGTATTAATTTACAAGATATGGAGTTTATTCAATTCCATCCAACAGCAATTAATAAATTTGGTGTTTTAGTAACAGAAGCCTCGAGATCTGTCGGGGGAGTTTTGCTTAATAGAAATAATCAGCGTTTTATGGCAAAATATGCTCCTAAATTTATGGAGCTGGCTTCAAGGGATATAGTTGCAAGAGCAATAGCTAATGAAATAGCGTTGGGACAAGGATGTGGTGAAGATAAAGATCATGTATTGCTTGATTTAACTCATCTAACAACTGAATATATAAAAAATAACTTACCAACTGTTTTTGAAAATTGTCAATTTTTTTTGAAGATTGATCCAAGTAAATCCCCTATACCAATTGCTCCGGCTGCTCATTATACAATGGGAGGAATTCCTACTAATAAATTTTGTCAGGTTATAAAATTTGATAAAAAAGATATAATAGTGGATGGATTATATGCTATAGGTGAAGCTGCAAGTATTTCTGTTCATGGAGCTGGTCGTCTTGGTTGTAATTCATTGCTTGATTTAATTGTTTTTGGTAAGATAGTGGTGGAGAATATAGTCAATAACCAAACTAAATTACAGAAGAATTTAGATAGAAGAATTGAAGAATCTATAATTAACAGATTTTTTGGGCATTTTGAGAGAGAGCAAAAAGAAATTGGAGCATTGAAAGTTGAGTTAAAATTATTAATGCAAAAAAATGTTGGAGTATTTAGATCTAAAAATAATTTAATTGATATAATAAAATCCTTTGATAATATTAAGCAAATTTATAATAATAGTGGAATAAGAGATAAATCACTATTATGGAATGTAAAATTGCAGGAGTATTTAGAATTAGGTAATATGATTATTTCTGCTGAAGCTACAATATATTCAGCTATGTGGCGCCAGGAAAGTAGGGGGTCTCACTTTCGGAATGATTACCCAAATAGAGATGATAATAATTTTTTATGTCATACTATTTACCTGAACAATAGAAAAGAATGCGTTAGTAGGAGTGTACGAAAATCTGAAGAAAATAAGGAGTTATTCCAGCTTGCTTCAAGAAGTTATTAAAAATAAATTAACACAATAATGAGCAGCAATAAAATGAGGAAGTTTTTATTATTCTTAGTATGTTTATATTCTGTGCAGTCCTCAGCGTGTCTTAAATGTCTTAATTTGCCTGAGAACTCAAATCAATTTAGACCTTGTGGACCATGTAAAAAACCACCAGTAGTGGAGTTTAAAAAAGAAGAGCGTCTTAATCATTGTAAAGTTACTAAAAGTGCAATGAATGATTGTGAGCCTGAAGAGTTTCAGCAATCTAATAATTTATTAAGAATGTCTGGACAAAGTACTGTACTTTGTGGAAGGAAGATTGTAATAAAAGGTAAATTATTAGATCAAAATTGTGTTCCAATATCAGACGCTAAGATATATTTATGGCAAGTTGGGCATGATGGGAAATATCCGTATGTTCCACTTAGAGAAAGCATTTGTAAGGGGAATATATGTGATAATAGAACTTTTACCGGATCAGGTATTGCTACCACTAACAATAAAGGAGAGTTTTATTTTATTACTGTATATCCAGGTAGCTCAAGAAAAGCTGGTAATGTAAATATTAGGGTAGAACATCGTGATCTTGGGCAATTGCAAACAAAATTATTTTTAACAGCTAGCCACGTTAACCGTAAGAATTGTGGCGAGATTAATCATGCATTAAAAAATGTTGCAGAAAATTTTACCATTTATGATTTTGATATAGTAATGCCAGGAAGAACTTTGAGAAGATATTGATTTGGGTCTTTGCATGGATAATGAAAAAAGATATGTCATTCCCATGTAGATACCAATCTTATAGGATTGTCCTCATGAGGTTTTCAAGAAATCTATAGTTCTTCGCAAGGGCGTTACTAACTTTTGAGAATTAGCGATATATTCCTGTTGTCAACTTATTCTGCATTCTTTTGGTGGTGATTTGCTATAGTTGGTGCTTCTAATGGTTTTTTTATACCGCAAGATGTTAAAGTTAAGCAAGCCAATAAAACGATAGATAAAAAATATTTATTTTGCATATTAAGATAATTAATAAATTTATTATAATATAATCTGTATGAATAGTAAAAAACACAAATATTTAAGTTTAATTATAATATTTTTGTGTATGGTAAATCGTTGCTTCGCAACCGAGCAAATTAGACTAGGAGTTAAGAAGTTAGATTTGTCTAATGTCCCAGATTCAATAGTTTTTTTTGATGAAAAGGGAGAAAAATATTCGCTAGATAAGTTTGAAGGAAAAACTATATTGTTAGTATTTTGGGCAACTTGGTGCGCTTCTTGTGCTAAAGAAATGCCTGATTTAGATATATTACAAAAAGACTTTAGAAAATTATCATTTGAAATAATACCTGTATCTCAAGATTATCAGGGAGTAGAAGTAGTAAAAAATATTACCATGATAATAATTTAAGGTACCTACCGATTTATCATGATTTTAAAAATCAGCTATTTAAAGCTTTTTCAGTGGTGGGATTACCAACTGCCATTTTGATTAGTCCCGAAGGGAAGATGTTGGTAAGTTTTTTTGGTTATATTAGTTGGCATGAAAAGGAAATTAGAGATGTTCTTTTAGAGAATATACCAGGAAATTATCCTGAGCCTAAAAATACTTATCAAGAACAATCGCTTAATCAACCAGTGAACAATGGAAATTTAAAACCTGTTGAGGAATCGAAGGAGAAAGAAGAAAAGCAAGAAGATAAAGCAGTTGAAGTTGATAATAAAAATAATAATTCTTCTAATGAAGAAAAGGTAAATAAGGAGCCAGCAAATGTGCAAAACAAATAATAATAATTCAGTTGCTAGTGTTGATTTTGATCCTACTCTTTCTAAGGATCATGCTAGCAAACTATCGTGGTTGTTTTCAATATTACCTATAGGGCTTAAGGAACCGGTAATAGCTGTTCTGCATCTTAATGGGGTTATAGGTAAAGTGAATGCTGTAAAATCAGGTCTTTGCATTGAATCATTAAATGATCTAATAGAAAGAGCTTTTGCAGTTAAAAATTTAGTGGCAGTATGTTTAACTATTAATTCTCCAGGGGGATCGCCTGTACAATCTGATTTGATTGCAAAACGCATTAGATTTTTATCTAAAGAAAATAAAATACCTGTATACAGCTTTATAGAAGATGTTGCTGCTTCTGGTGGATATTGGCTTGCTTGTATAGGGGACAAAATATATGCTTCTAAAAGTTCCATTATTGGTAGTATAGGTGTTATTTCAGCTGGTTTTGGATTTAATGAAGCTATCAAGAAATTAGGAGTAGAGAGAAGGGTTTACGTAGAAGGAAAAAATAAGTCTATACTTGATCCATTCCAGCCAGTGCAAGAAGATGATATAAAAATCATTAAGCATTTACAAAAACAAATTCATGAGAATTTTATAGATTATGTAAAAGAGCGCCGAGCTGGTAAGTTAACGCAAGATGATAATATTTTGTTTAATGGTGAGTTTTGGGCAGGACAAAGGGCGGTTGATTTTGGTTTAATTGATGGTATTGATGATATGTATAATTTTATCAATCAAAAATACGGTAAAGCAACAATTAAACATATTTCTGCTAAACAATCTTGGATTAAGAAGAACTTAGGTATGGTGCAGCAAAATTTTGCTACTGACCTGTCTGATAGTTTTGTAGAATCAGTTGATAATAAAGTTAATTACGATATGTATAAGGTACGCTAGAATTTATGAATTTTATTGATGAGGCTAAAATATACCTGAAAGCAGGTAATGGTGGTGATGGAGCTGTAAGTTTTCACCGTGAGAAATTTATTGATATGGGTGGACCAGATGGAGGAGATGGTGGTCGTGGTGGTAGCATAATTTTTAGGAGTAATTCCCATCTTAACACTTTAGTAAATTATAGATATAAACAGAGTTTCAAGGGTGAGAATGGAGAGGGCGGTAAAGGGTCAAATAGAAGTGGTAAATCTAGGGTGCCAATAGTTCTGGAAGTACCAGTAGGAACACAAATTTTCTCAGAGGATGGAGAATTTTTATTATATGATTTCACTCAAGATCAACAGGATTTTGAGATATTAAAAGGTGGTAAAGGGGGGCTGGGTAATAGCCATTTTAAGTCATCTACCAATCAAGCACCAAGACGTAGAACTGAAGGTGGAATTGGAGAAGAAATGTGGGTGAATTTAAGGCTTAAATTGCTCTCCGATGTTGGTCTTATTGGTCTGCCTAACGCAGGAAAATCAACTTTCTTAGCTGCTACTACCGCAGCAAAGCCTAAGATAGCTGATTATCCATTCACAACTCTTTCTCCTAATTTAGGGGTTGTTTATATAAATGATGAAGAGTTTGTAATAGCTGATATTCCTGGTTTAATTGAAGGGGCTCATCAAGGTCATGGGCTTGGTGATAAATTTTTAAAACATATAGAAAGATGTAATGTTTTAATTCATTTGATAGATACAACAAGCGATAATATAACCGCTGATTATATAACTATTAGGAATGAATTAGGTTCTTATTCTGATTCATTAGGAAAAAAGATAGAAATAGTTTGTTTGAACAAATGCGATAATTTATCAGAACAGGAAATTGAAGATAAGACTAAAGAATTACAGAAAATTGTTAAGGGGGAAATTTTTATCATTTCTGCTGCTGGTAGAATTGGATTAAATATAGTTCTTAAAAAAGCTTTAGAGAAGTGTCGTCAATAAATTTTAATATACTTCTTTAGGATGTTATTCAGAGTAACTTTATTGAATAAATTAGATAGTTTATGCGATGCAACACCGGATAAAATTCTATCTATATCTCAAACAGAAAGGACTTTTTCCTAACTAATGTTACTAGTACGCAATTAGAGTTACTAACATTATTATCTCTTCGTGAAGGAGATTATTCTTACTTGGTTATTATATATAGTTTGGATCTTTACAACTTTAGCTCATAACGGTAAGATAATGGTCTAACCAAAAATCCAGCATGTCAAGTTAACTCAAAAATATATAATTTACAAAAATTTTGTTCTATAAGAGGTAGAGTATTATTTAAAAATTATCAGATTTTTGTTAACTTTAAGTTAATTTGATCGCGCTGTTAAGCTATATTTTATGTTTTTCTAGCTTTATAAAATGATTTAATCCCCAATGATAAGCTATACATATAGGTACAGTAATTAATAACACCCCATAATCTCCTAAATATTTTAGCAAGTAAGTGCAGCCAAAGGCTGTTGTAATATACATTATAACACGAGACATTGCTTGAGTGAAACTACTGTAAGTGTAACGTTTAAAAATAGGAAGATTCCTATATAGGATTGGTAACGCTGGTGAAGTATCCATTCCAAAAAACTTGATAGCAATTTGTAAATATAATATTTCAACACCAGAATTAGCATTACTTAATATGTAAGGAGCAGTTGTTGTTAATAATAAAAATATAATTAATTTTAATCTGAGAATTTTTAGCGGATAAATATAGTAACTAACATAACTAAGTAATGAGAGGCCGATCAAAGATACACAGGAAACTATAAAATTATTATAGATCACTTGTTCACCGCTATAATGAAAATTAGTTTTTAAAATATTTGCACAATAAAAATATACGAAATAAATAGTTATAGGGCCTGAGCATTGCATTAAGAACATAGCTAAAGATGTTTTATTAATTTTTTTATTAACTATTTGTTGGTCAGTAGCTTCCTTTGAATTTAAATCATTATTTTTTCGAATATTTGTAATATGTTTTTTAGCATTAACAAATTCAGGTGTTTCTCGTAATCTTGATCTGGTTATTGCTCCAATAATTGCTATTACTCCTCCAAACCAAAAAGCATACCGCCAATTAAATCCATAAGAAATAGAAAATGAAGCTACTCCTAATGCAACTGCGCTTCCTAGGCCAGCAGCAATACCAACTATAGATACCATAGGGTATTGGATAGGAGGTTTCATTATTTCAGTTAAATAAAGACTAGCTCCTGTAAATTCTCCTACAGAAGATAATCCTTGCAAACTACGGCAAATTATTACCAGCCAAGTAGCTGTTATACCAATTTGAGCGTATGTAGGGAGAATTGCCATTGTAAAGCATGATCCTGCCATCATAAAAGTAGTGATTATTACAGTTTGCTTACGACCTATATGATCGCCTAACCAACCGAATATTAAAGCTCCTATAGGTCTTAAAAGATATGTTGAACAAAATGCAAAAACTATTTCCAGAGAGGTAGTGAAAGAATGAGATGGCGCAAAGAATAATTCATTTAATAATACAGCCATGTGAATATAAAGCATGAAATCAAAGTATTCTAAGAATGTGCCTATGCTCATCAAACCAATAGCTTCCTTTTGCTTTTTAGTTAATTTAGTTTGATAATTTATAGCTTGATCACTGGCTCGAATAACATGGTGCATATTCATATATTTATACTTACAGTTAATTTTACTGATAAATTTGCAAAAACTTATTAAAATATCGGGACTTTATAGCATAACTATTATAACTATGAAAGTTATATCTTAATTTGTCTTCTCTAATTGTCACCTTAGGTTGATAAATCTAACTCCTTATTTTGTTCTAATTGTTGCTTATACCATAATTCTGCATAACGACTATTTAATGCCATAAGTTGATGATGAGAACCACGTTCAATAATATGACCATTATCTATAACTATAATTTCATTAGCATCGACTATAGTAGAAAGACGATGAGCTATGATCAATGTTGTATGATTTGAAGATAATTCCTTTAGGCTTGTCTGAATGGATTTTTCAGTATTGGTGTCTAGAGAGGAAGTAGATTCATCAAAAATATAAATAGCAGGATTTTTTAGAATAGTTCTAGCTATAGCAATACGTTGCTTCTCTCCTCCTGAAAGTTTTAGTCCTCGTTCGCCTACCGTAGTATTATACCCTTCCGGCAATGATATGATAAATTCATGAATATGAGCTTTTTTTGAAACGCTGATTACTTCATCATAAGTAGCGCTGATATTCCCATAAGCTATATTATAATATATTGTGTCATTAAATAACACAGTATCTTGTGGAACTATTCCTATAGATTCTCGTAAGGATTTTTGAGTTACCTGCCTGATATCCTGCCCATCAATAGTTATACTGCCATTTAGTACATCATAAAATCTGAATATTAATCGAGAAATAGTTGATTTGCCTGAACCACTTGGGCCAACTATAGCTAGAGTTTTGCCACTCTCAATTGTAAAATTAATATTTTCTAAAATATGTCTATCAGGATTATAAGCAAAACTAACATTATTAAAAACTATTTTTGCCTTAGAGATTATTAGAGGTTTACTGTTTATAGCTTCAGTTATTTCTGGTGGAATATCTAATAAGTTAAACATATCTTCCATATTAATTATGGAACTTTTAATTTCTCTATAAGCAAAACCTAACATATTTAAAGGGATAGATAATTGAATTATATAAGTATTAACTAAAACAAAATCTCCTATAGTCATGCTGCCATTTTGTATAGAAAAACCAGCTAATAACATTATGCTAACTAACCCTAGGGCAATGATAACACCTTGACCAATATTTAAAACTGACAAAGTAGCAAAACTTTTTACAGCTGCAATTTCATATTTTATTAAAGACTCATTAAATCTTTCAGCTTCGTAATTTTCATTATTAAAATATTTTACTGTTTCAAAATTTAATAGGCTATCAATTGCCTTTGTATTAGATTGGTTATCATTGATATTCATTTGTTTTACAAAAGAAATACGCCAGTTACTAATCAATAAAGTAAACAAAATATAAAGAATCATAGTGCTTAGGGTGATTATGGCAAACCATACCCCATAGACCCACCATAATATTATAGAAACTAATAAAATTTCAAAACTAGTAGGAATAATGTTAAAGATAGAGAAACGTAAAATAGTTTCTATTCCTTTAGTTCCCCGTTCAATTGACCTACTAATTCCACCAGTTTTTCTGTTAATATGGAATCTTAAACTTAAGTTATGCATATGTTGAAAAACTTTAAGAGCTATCATTCTGGTTGCTCGTTGTCCTACTTTTGCAAAAATACCATCTCTTAGTTCTGAGAATATTATTGAGAATATTCGAGCTGCTCCGTAAGCTAGAAGTAATCCTATAAATATTGATTCTGTAGATCTATTTGTTAAAGCGTCAACGGTATGTTTATAGGCAATAGGGATAGCTAAGCTAATAATTTTGGCTATTATTAAACAGATTACTGAGAATATTACTCGTAAACGAATATTTATGTCATCAGACCATATATAACGAAATAATATTGATAGAGGGTGCGTTTTATTAGAATTTTCTAGAAAGTTCATAGATATTTTTATACTTTAAATTAATTAATGAGAAAAATAAGAACTTACTATAAGTTAAGTTATTTTTAACCAATGTCGTTCCTACAAATGTAGAAATGACATTGCGAGTTATTATGATATTTTTAGGGGAGATTACATTAATAATTATTTTTCTAATAATTTATCTAATTCTCCACTGTTATTTAAATTTTCTAGATCGCTATATCCACCGATAGATTTATTATTAATAAATATTTGAGGAAAGGTTTTTTGCCCTGTTTTCTCCAGTAATTCTTCTCTTATTTTTTCTTTTTCTGCATCATTCATTTTATCTACAATTATTTCTTCATATGCTACTTTTTTTTGGTCAAACAAATTTTTAGCTTTATGGCACCATGGACAAGTTGATAATGTATAAATGATTACTGCCTGTAAAAATGCTTTATTCATATTAATCCTGTTTTTTATATTTAAAACTTATTATAATTTATTTAAATGTTAATACCAATAAAAGTTGCAGATGAATGATAAGTAATTTTTCTATTGTATCTAAATATAAACCAGCTGGTGATCAACCAAAAGCTATTGATGCACTTATAAAAGGGCTTGAATTAGGTAAAAGATCGCAGATGTTACTAGGTATTACCGGTTCTGGTAAAACTTTTACTATGGCAAATATAATAGAAAGGACAGCTAGGCCTACCTTGATTATGGTTCATAATAAAACCTTAGCTGCTCAAATTTATTCTGAAATGAAAGCAATTTTTCCTAATAACGCTGTGGAATATTTTGTCTCATATTATGATTATTATCAACCTGAAGCGTATATTGCTAGAACTGATACTTATATAGAAAAAGATTCCTCTATTAATGAGCAAATAGATTTATTAAGGCACTCTGCTACCAGATCATTATTAGAGCGACGAGATGTTATTGTGGTTTCTTCAGTATCTTGTATTTATGGTCTTGGTTCTCCAGATCTTTATTATCAAATGACAATATTGCTGGAATCTGGAAAGACTTATAATCTTGATAAATTGCTAAACGATTTGGTAAATTTACAATATGAGCGTAATGATATAGGTTTTGAACGAGGAACATTTAGAGTTAAAGGGGATAATATAGATATTTTTCCATCACACTATAATGATAAAGCTTGGAGACTATCATTTTTTGGTAGTGAACTTGAGTATATTAATGAATTTGATCCATTAACCGGAGAAAGGTTAGCCAAATTAGACCAAGCTGTAATTTACAGTAATTCGCATTTTGTCACTCCAAAAGAAGTGGTGCAAAATGCAATAGTGCAAATTGAAGATGAATTACAGCGACGCTTAGAATTCTTAAAAACACATGATAGATTACTAGAGGCTCAGAGATTAAATCAACGTACCCAGTATGATCTAGAAATGATGATAGAGACTGGTAGTTGTAAAGGAATAGAAAATTACTCTAGATTTTTAACTGGCAAAGCAACTGGCCAGCCACCACCAACTTTATTTGAATATTTGTCTAAAGATGCCTTGTTGTTCGTTGATGAAAGTCATGTATCTATTCCTCAAATTAGGGCAATGTATAATGGTGATAGAGCCAGAAAAGAATCGTTGGTTGAACATGGTTTTCGTTTGCCATCTGCTCTAGATAATAGACCATTAAAGTTTGAAGAATGGCAGGATTTTAGACCACAAACAATTTTTGTTTCTGCTACTCCTAGTCCATTCGAATTGGAAGAAGTAAAGGGAGTGATAGTAGAGCAAATTATCAGACCAACTGGGCTATTAGATCCAGAATGTATTATTAGACCTGCTACTAAACAAGTAGAAGATTTGCTAAGTGAAATCCAAGATACTATTAGTAAAGGTTTTCGTATTTTAGTTACAACTCTTACTAAAAAAATGGCAGAAGATTTAACTGCATATTTGCAGGAACTAGAGTATAAAGTTTCATATTTGCATTCTAACGTTCATACTCTTGAGAGAATAGAAATAATAAGAGATTTGCGTGAAGGTAATATTGATATTATAGTTGGGATTAACTTGCTTAGAGAAGGTTTAGATATTCCAGAATGCGCTCTCGTTGCTATATTAGATGCTGATAAAGAAGGGTTTTTACGTTCAGAAGTTTCGTTAATTCAAACTATAGGTAGAGCTGCTAGGAATAGCCAAGGTAGGGTAATATTATATGCGGATAATATCACTAAATCTATTGAGAAAGCTCTAAGAGAGACAAATAGAAGAAGAGAAATTCAAGAAGAGTATAATAAAAAGCATTCTATAGTGCCGCAAACGGTCAACCATCATATTCACGCCTTGATTGAATTAGAAAAATTAGATAATAAGTCAGATGATAAAAAGCAAAATCATTTACTATTGAATAATCCAGTAAAATTAAAAACTCATATTGATAAATTGAAAAAAGAAATGCATATTGCTGCGAGTAACTTAGAATTTGAAACCGCTGCAAAAATAAGAGATAAGATTAATCTTTTAGAAGAAGCTGCATTAGAGTTGAGTAATGATTTGTAATGTTATATTTTAGATTGCAGTGGTGGGGCTTAATTAGCCATTCCTAACTTATTTCTGAATCTCATGGATGCAGTAATAAATTCAGCAATTGTTAAAACAATTGCCTAATATAGATAAGTAGATATAAATTTAGTCTGTCAAAATTAGGAGAATTTCTGCCCTGAAAACCTTAGGTAATAGGATTAGGTATTTGTACAAAAATTTATTTTTAAAGTAGCTACTTTTGCTTAAAAGAAATAAAACAAGCTAGAATAGTAATAAATTAAAGTTAACTAATGATAACAAAAAATGGAAAATATTATTAACATAGGCATTATTATTCATAATATTTTGGAGAAAGCATGAAATCGAACTTGTTATATCTGTTTCGAGATATGCGCTTTATGCCAATCTTTATAGTACAGTTTTGTGGTTGTTTAAATGACAACATAATGAAGAATGCCTTGATTATGTTAATCACTTATAAATTATCTAATCAATTATCAGAATGGTCATATTTATTGGTTTTAGGTGCTAATACTATTTTTGTAATACCATTTGTTCTATTTGCTAGTCTTGCTGGACAAATAGCTGATAGGTATGAAAGATCAACGATAGTAAAAGTTATTAAGTTGTTTGAGGTTTTGATAGTAATTTTTGCTGCTTACGGTTTTAAACATGATAATTTGATAATACTTTTCCTAGCTATATTTTTTATGGGAATACACTCAACATTTTTTGGGCCAATAAAATATAGTGTGTTGCCTGATCATTTGCATAAAGATGAGCTATTAGGTGCTAATGGACTTGTTGAAGCAGGAACGTTCTTTTCGATTTTAGTGGGTACAATTATAGGTGCTTATTATACGATAAATAGTAGTCTAATAATTATGATTATGGCAATAATTTCTATCGTTGGCTTGATATCTACTCAATTCATGCCCAAGTCAGGTAATTCGAATTCTAACATAAAAATTAATTTCAATTTAGTTCGTGAAACTATTGAATTAATTAAATATTCTCAAAGTAAGAAGCAAGTGTATTTAGCTATCTTAGGAATTTCTTGGTTCTGGTTTATTAGCGCTGCAATTATTGCTCAAATTCCTTCTCTTGCTAAAGAAACTTTTGGAGCTGATGAAAATGTTGCAAATCTATTTTTAGCAACCTTTTCTATAGGGGTAGGAGTAGGTTCTTTTTGGTGTAGTAAAATTTTTGAAAATGAAATTACTACTAAATATGTTTTTTTGGCAGCTATTGGTATTAGTATCTTTGGAATAGATTTGTTTTTTGCTAGCCGAATTGGTAGGATTCATTATGAACCTGAGCAATTGAAAAATATTTTTATTTTTCTATCGAAGAAGCATAATTGGCGAATTATTATAGATTTATTCTTTATTTCAGCTATTGGTGGGTTATACATAGTGCCACTTTTCGCAGTGTTGCAATATTTCAGCTCTCCAGCTCACCGCAGTAGAATAATTGCAGTAAATAATTTAATAAATTCTATATTTATGGCTGGGTCTACGGTAATTCTGTCTTTATTATTTTACTTAGAATATTCAATACCATTTGTAATATTATTTATAAGTGTCTTAAATATAGTAGTAGCTTATTATATTTATGAATTAACTCCCGAAGTAAAAATTATTCCTTTCAGTGTAGTGCGAGCTGCATTTCGTCTTATTTTTGATTTTATGTATAATGTGGAAGTTAAGGGTATTGAAAATTTTCATAAAGCTGGGAAAAGATCCGTAATTATAGCTAACCATATTTCTTATATTGATCCCCCCTTACTTGCGGCATATTTACCTGAAGAAATGACTTTTGCTATTAATAGTACTATTGCTAAAGCCTCATGGGTAAGACCATTTTTGAAACTAAATAAAACCTTACCCATTGATACTACTAGTGCAATGGCTATCAAAACCTTAATTAGAGAAATACAAAAGAATAAAAAAATCGCTATATTCCCAGAAGGTAGAATAAGTATCACAGGATCTTTAATGAAAGTTTATGAAGGTCCTGGAATGATTGCAGAGAAATCTGGAGCAACGCTTTTACCTGTTAGAATAGATGGTGCTCAATTTACTCATTTTTCAAAACTTAAAAATATCCTTAAAAGACGTATTTTTCCTAAGATTACTATCACAATTTTACCGCCTATACAATTTTCTGACGCGCATGAAATTCAAGGTATGGATAATAGGGAAAAGCGTAAATTTATGGGACAAGTGCTTTATGATATTATGGCTGATATGATGTTCGAAAGTGCTGATTATAAAACTACTTTATTTCAATCTTTGATTGAAGCGGCTAAGATTCATGGGATTAAAAAAGAAATAGTTCAAGATACTAACTTTAAGCCAGTTACCTATAAGCAGTTATTATTAGAATCTTTTAGAATTGCAGAGTTAATAAAAGAAAATACTGCAGAACATTGCTTAGGATTTATGATGCCTAATATAGTTAAAACTATTAGTATGTTCTATGCGATACAAGCCTGTGGGCGTAAAGTTGTTATGATAGATTATACAATTGATATTGAGAGTATAATTAGTAGATGTAAAACAACAGAAGTAAAGATTATTTTTACTTCCAAAGAATTTATTAAAAAATCCGAATTGCAAAAATTAATAGCAGAAATAGAGGAATTTAGCATAAAGATTATTTACATTGAAGATTTAGAACAAAGAATTAGCTTATATTTAAAAGCAAAATCATATATTTGTCAGTTTTTTCCTGAAAGCTATTACAGTAATATGTGTGACAATCATGACGATAAAGAGCTGTCAGTTGTAATTTTTACTAAAGGATCTAAAGGGGAAGAAAAAGCTGTGGCATTATCACACAGAAATTTACAGGCTGCTAAATTTCAAATTTTAGCAAAATTGCAATTTAGTACCTCAGATCTTGCTTTTATTTCTTTACCATTTCACCATTGTTTTGGTTTATCTAAGGCAATGATTATGATCTTAAGTGGAGTACAAATATTTTTATATCCCTCTCAAGAGCATTATCGTAATATTCCTGAAGTAATATATGACATTGGAGCAACGATTATCTTTAGTACCCAGGCATTTTTAAGTCATTATGCTAAATATGCTCATCCATATGATTTTTATTCTGTAAGATACGTTTTTGCTTGTGCTGAAAAGTTGATGGAAGAAACAAGGCAATTATGGCTTAATAAGTTTGGAATACGAATTTTTGAAGAATATGGATTATCAGAAACTTCATCGATAATATCTTCTAACACTCCAATGCATTATCGTTCTGGTACTAGTGGCAGATTAATGCCAGGGATAGAATATTGTATTAAGCAAGTAGATCGAGAAGGGGTAGGGAAGCTATTTGTTAAGGGGCCAAACATTATGCTTGGATATATATATCCTGATGATCCAGGGATTATATATCCTACATCTTCTGAAGAATTGGGAATAGGATGGTGTGATACTAAAGATAAAGTTATAATAGATGATGATGGTTATTTAGTAGTTAAATAATTGGATACTACTATAAGATGGTCTCGAAGACCTGTGACCATCTAATTTTACGTTACTTTATACAATAAAGCTTTTAACCTATCGTATTATTTATTCTACTTATCTCTTTAATATAACAAATCCTCTTGACCAGTCTGCTATTTTCCTATAACTTTAAAAGATAGAAAGTTGATTATCCAGCTGATGGTTCAAACCTCTACCTTCAGGTGGAGAAACTTTAGTTTGAAGAAGTCATAGTCGTCCTATAAAATAAGTAAATAGGACTTATTTTATAGGATGACTATGACAGAATATGAGAAAGGGAAACATACGGTATATTATCAATAGGTATCACATAGTATGGATAACAAAATACCGTTATAAAGTATTAACCCAAGTTATCAAAGAAAGGATTCGGGAAATAATAGCTCAAGTTTCAGAGGAAATGAATATTAAGATAGTAAATAGGGTGATATCCTCTGATCATTTACATATTTTAGTATCGATACCTCCTAATATAGCAAGTAAGTGAATTTGTACAAAGAGCGAAAGGTAGAACTTCACGTAGTATAATGGTAGCGAAAAACTGGACTACTAAAATTCTAGAATGAGATATAATTTTCAGATACAAAATACCCATCATATGTCCACAAAAGCACAACAATATAGTGCGCCAGACAACCCCACGATAGCTTCAGAAACAATAAAAGCCGAAATCACAATAGCCCAAATTAGTAGCAAATATGGCGTTCATCCGACACACATACAAGCATGGAAGAAAAGAGGTATAGAAAAAAAGTAATCCCCGCCGCAAGCAGCGTGGTAGGGTCTGTCAGATTTTTTGTGTAAGTACGATTTCTCCATTTGCCCAAGTTTGTAAATTAGCATCACAAAGTATGGCAAATTGATTTAAAGCCATGGCCCAATTCTTGATTGGCATTGTCCATTTC
>JAJIYR010000118.1 GCA_020881085.1 Rickettsia endosymbiont of Bryobia graminum
TTTTACTGACCATCCATATAGAGTAGTTACATTATTAGCAATTCCTAATTCATCAATATAAACAAGCTCTTCACGTTTTATAGATTCAATTCTTTTTATAAAATTTCCTCTATCCACCTCACTTCGCTGTTTATATTTTGACTCTTTTTTTTATACGTTATCTTAAGTCTAGCTAGAGTATCATAAAAAATACTGATCGGTAAATCTGGAGCTCCAGCAATCCTGACCTCAATACCATTTTCATCTAGATTCAATTTTAAATACCCTAAAATCTTATCCTTATCATCAAATCTTAATACTCTTCCACAACCGACTCCTTGCTTTGATGAGTAATCTCCATCTTCTGTATAACGCCTAACCCAATCTCGTCCTGATTCATAGCAAATGCCATATAACTTGGATATTGCCATCTTTGTCATTGTTCCTTCTTTGTATTTATTTATTACTTTGTTCCTTAAATCTTGGCTATATGCTCGCATAAATCATTATCTAACTTTTTAAACTATTCTTATACAGCACTTATCATAATAGTTCAATCGGGTTAGATATAGCATCAAGCATTTTATCGTTTTTAATAATGGATATAGCTAAATGTATGCCTGGTTCGATAGAGATTGTTCTAAATATGGAAACAATATTAGCAAATAAATTATTTTTTGTTATATTAGTAATTTGTGCTATAAACTCACCATCAATACCATTAAAAATCCTGAAGTAATCACCTGATTTTAATCTTAACGTCATTTTAAGGTAGTGAGCTTTATCTTCTGGTAAGTTTAATGAATGACTTTTAATTAATTTGATATTGACGTATATTCTAGGAAGATTAGAAAATTTCATAATATAAGTTTATATGATTGATAAAGATAATAATACAGAAAAAGAGCAAAAAGAAAACCCAAAGGAAATCGGAGGGTTTAAAGGTCAAGAACCTACCATTCATGGAGATTGGCAACACAAAGGTAGAGTAAGTGATTTCTAATGCCGCATTTTCATCAAGAAAAAATATTACCTTATGATGCTGAGAAGCTATTTAATTTAGTGCTTGATGTGGAATCATACCCTGAATTCATACCATGGTGTGAGGCTGCTAGAATTATTTCTCAGAATGAGAATCGGATTATTGCAGAATTAGTAATAAAAATAAAAACTTTCACAGAAAAATACCAATCAAGAGTTACCTCTTACTCAAGTAATCAGTTATTTATTATTGAAGTAGAGGCGATTTCTGGACCTTTTAAATATTTAAAAAATTCTTGGAAATTTTCCAAAATAGATACAGGCACTAAAGTGGAATTTTTTATTGATTTTCAAATGAAATTAACAATATTTGATAATTTAGTAGGAATGTTTTTTGGTGAAGCTACAAAGAAAATGATTGACGCTTTTGAGAAAAGGGCGCAAGCTTTATTAATACCAATTTAGGATAAATCATGACTCAAAAAAATACTTTATTAATAATCGATGGTTATGGATTTGTATTTCGAGCGTATCATGTTCAACCTCCTTTAAGTTCTCCTAAAGGGTTGCCTGTGGGAGCAATTTATGGGTTTACTTCAATGCTGCTTAAGCTATTAAATGATTTTAAGCCCAAGTATGCTGTAGTAGTTTTTGACTCTGGAAGCAAAAATTTTCGTCATCAAATTTATCAATTATATAAAGCAAATAGACCTACCCCACCTCAGGATTTAATTGATCAATTACCGCTTGTTCGAATTGCTGCAGAGAGTTTGAACTTTGCTACTCTTGAAAAAAATGGTTACGAAGCAGATGACATTATTGCCACTCTTGCTAATAAGGCCTCAAGCGTAGGAGAAGATACTACGATTATTTCTACTGATAAAGATTTGATGCAGCTAATAAATACTCATACTAAAATGTATGATCCTATAAAAGCAAAATATATTTCTGAAGATAATGTAGTAGAAAAATTCGGAGTTTCACCTGATAAGGTACGTGAAGTAATGGCTTTAATGGGCGATTCTTCTGATAATATTCCAGGAGTTCCAAGTATTGGTCCTAAAACTGCTGCAGCTCTTATAAAACAATTTGGTTCAGTAAAGGAATTATTAAACTCCCTTGAACAAGTTACTAATGTACGACAAAGAGAAATTTTAACAAAATCAAAAGATTTAGCTTTAATTTCTTGGCAACTTGTTGGATTAGAAAATAATATTGAAATGGATACAGATTTAAATCTGTTTAACTGGGTAGCTCCTAATAGTCAAAAAGTTGCTAATTTTTTAGAGGAATACGGGTTTAAATCTTTGCATAAAAGAGTGGAAAATTTATTTAATATTGAAATTCCTAAAGATAAGTTACCTGTTATTAAAGAACCTCTATTATTTTCTATTCATGAAATTCTTTTAAAAGAAGAATTTGACCAGTTTATACATAAAGTAGAAAGAGCTGGAATAATAGGTATTTATTTATTAGAAAACCAATATATTATCATTTCTATTAATAACGATTGCTATAAATTCTCTGTTCAGAAAAAAGATACATCTGATCTTTTTTCTTATAGTTCTTCCGAAGATACAACTACTCTATTTTTATCCGAGATTATTAATAGTCTTAACGACCGGTCTATTAAGAAAATTACTTATCGATTAAAACCACTATTGAAATTCTTTGGCAATCAAATTCAGTCAATCGAAGATCTAGAACTGATGCAATATGCTGTATCTGCTGGTAAAGCCCAACAAGATTTATCTGAAACAATAAGAAAGGCTAATTCTGAAAGTTTAATTGCAGACATTATTAGTGGGTTTAGTAAAAATTACCAAAAATTATTATTAGAATTAAAGAATAATCGTGCTTTAGCTCTATATAAAGAAATAGACTTGCCTTTATGCTATATAATTAATCAAATGGAAAAAGATGGCATTAAAATTGACGTGTCATATCTTAGAAAATTATCAAGTGAGTTTGCTCAAGAAATTTCTATATTGGAACAAGAGATTTTTAAGGTAACAGGTAGTCAATTTAATATTGCGTCACCAAAGCAATTAGGAGAAATATTATTTGAAAAAATGCAGCTGCCTTTTGGTAAGTTATCAGGGAAATCAAAATCTTATTTTACAGGGGCAGAAATTCTAGAAAAAATTAGTGAAGGTGGTTTTATTATAGGGGATTTATTATTGAAATGGCGTCAGTTAACTAAATTAAAAAACACTTATACTGATAGTTTACCGAATCAAGTAAATCAAAATAGCGGTAGAATACATACTACATTCTTGCAAACTTCTACAACTACTGGTAGATTTAGTTCTCAAGAGCCGAATTTACAGAATGTGCCAATTCGTTCTAAAGAAGGAAATAGTATTCGTAAAGCTTTTATTGCTGAAAAAGGACATAAGCTAATATCCGCTGATTATTCACAAATTGAGTTACGAATTTTAAGTGATATTGCTGATGTGCCAGAATTAAAGCAAGCCTTTATTGAAGGTGCTGATATTCATAGTAAAACAGCTTGTAATATCTTTCAAATAGCTGAAAAGGATTTGACAGCTGAGTACAGGCGCAAAGCAAAAGCAATAAATTTTGGTATTATTTATGGTATTAGCGCTTTTGGGCTTAGCAAGCAGTTGAATATTTCTAATACTCAAGCTACTGAATATATTAAAAAATACTTCGAAGAATATCCAGGAATTCAAAAGTATATGGAAGATACTAAAAATTATGCTAGGGAGCATCGGTATGTTTTAAATTTTTTTGGTAGAAAATGTTTTGTGCCTTTAATCTCTGATAAGAATCACGCTTTAAAACAATTTGCTGAAAGAGCAGCTATTAATGCTCCCATTCAAGGAACTAGCGCTGAGCTAATTAAAATAGCAATGATTGAGATAGATCGCCAGATTAAACAATTAAACCTAAAAACTAAAATGATCTTGCAAATTCATGATGAATTACTTTTTGAAGCCCCTATAGATGAAATAGAAATAGTAAGTAAGATGATAAAAAACAATATGGAAAAAGCACCTAAACTAACGGTACCGCTTATTGTTGAAATCAAAATAGGTGATAATTGGATAGATATGAATTAAGAACTGTGAAAGAAAAAACACAGTAGTTAGCAATAAATAAAAACCTAATACTAACTACTGTATTTAAAAGATTTACTTCTTTACTTCTTCTTTTTTAATTTCGTGCTTTACTTCTTCAATTTTTTTACCAGCTTCATCTTTTACTTCATGCTCTACTTTATTGGTCATTTCTTCAACTTTTTTTTCTGCACCAGCAAAAGTAGAAATAGAGAAAGCTAAAGTTAAGATAGCTGCTAGAAAATTTTTCATAAATATAACCTTGATTATTAAATTTTTATATCAACATATTATAACTATTTAGCATATAATATTCAAGGCAAATAAAATATTATTTATTAATTATTTAAAGATAGTTGATTAATACGCAAATATTGTGACGTTTTTAGGCCATTATCAAATTAAGAATAGTAAAATCTTTATAAACTATGGTTTTCTATTGAATTACTAGCATTAGTAAAGCTCCAAAGAGGCATTGATCTAGTACTACTTTTCTGGACACGTAGTCTATAAAAGAAAAGGAGTAAAAGAAATGCCAAAAGGAATAAAATATACAGATGAATTTAAACGAGAAGCAGTAAAATTATTACAAGTATCTGATAAATCAGTGAAGCAAATTGCAACTGAACTTGGTATAAAGT
>JAJIYR010000119.1 GCA_020881085.1 Rickettsia endosymbiont of Bryobia graminum
TTCCCTTTCTCATATTCTGTCATAGTCATCCTATAAAATAAGTCCTATTTACTTATTTTATATAGGACGACTATGACTTCTTCAAACTAAAGTTTCTCCACCTGAAGGTGGAGGTTTGAACCATCAGCTGGATAATCAAAAGCTATCTTCTCTGATAATGAAAAATACTTTTGCATAGATATATTATTAGGAAATAATTTAGGCATTAATTCATAAAACTTGCTATCATATGCAAAAATAGCAGTAATAGGAGCTGTTTTGACTTTTGCAATATTAGTTTCAGCCAAGCATTTATATAATTTCTCTTTTTCCTCCAAGCTTTGGATAAAAATAATTCTTAATGGACAAGAATTACCGGAAGTAGGACCTAATTTTGTTATATCATAAACTTCTTTAAGCAAAGAAGGGTCTACAGGCTTATTCATAAATTTATAACAAGTTCTGTCTAAAAACACTTCTTTAACACTTCTCATATAAAACCTTTACTTTTTAATCAACTTTTATTCCTTCCAACATTTCCTCTTGATCTTCTATTGTTTTGCTATCATTTTCTGGCTTCATAATTTCCTGTTGATTGTTATCTTCTGGAATATCATTATTTTCTAATTTAAATTCCAAAAGATTAGTTGACCCTATGAATATGCCTTTACTAGAGAAACTAATATCTAATTTAATTTTTTCATATGGTTCTAAATTCTGCCCTTCAACCTTAATTATCTCCGTACCAGGTAAAACAAGGATTTTATTAATCACCATTTTAATTATTTTTCTAGGTAGTAACCAATTATTAGGTATTAGTTTATCAATAAGCTTATGGTAATCTGTCAATTCAAAAGATAATTTACCATTTGGCAAGCTATCTTTAAAAAGTTGTAATCCACCTGTTAAATATATCTGTGCACTATCGTCACATAGAAATTTTAAGTGATCAACATTTATATTTTTTAATGAATTTGTTTTCTTTGCTTTATCTTCATCAATTTGCGCTAACATAAATAAATCTAGCTCTGCTTTTTTAAAATTCAATAAGTTTTCTTCAGAGCTATATATGAGATGTGTTTTAATAAACATCTCATTATCTTCTACATTTTGTGTTTTATTTACTATAAAATTTAGATCAGAGATATTGCAACACTCTTTATTTTGATGAATAACTGATAAATTTTCATTATTAACCTCAAGAAATTTTATCATAGATTTTAAATTATCAGTCCTAGAAAAGCCATATATTGGCTTGTTAAATTTAACTAGGGCAGTAATAAGAACATTTGATTGAACAATAGTTTCTATTTGTTTTTCATCAAAACTTTCTACTTGTTTAATACTATTTCCTAAAGTTATATCTGCCTTTTTAAAACTAAAGGTAGGAGTAAATATTAGTTGGTCTGTTGATATCTCCTTAGAATTAGTATGGCCAATCAACTTAACCTTTGGCTCAAGTAAGCTGATTTTTAGACGACCTGGAAAGCCTGCAACTTTCACCTGATTATATGATATTTTAAGATTATCTGTTTGCGAATTATCAATTGTATTAACTATGTTACTTTTGATAATATTGGCAGTAGCAAACCATATTAAAATATATAATAAAAATATAGAAATTAAAATCTTACGGATCACTATAATACCCTCACAAACAATTATAAATCTGATTATTTAATATTACGAGTAGCTGATGGTAAATACACTTTCATTCCATCAAGCTCTTCGTTAATAATAATCTGACAACCTAATCTTGAAGTATGAGTAAGACCAAATGCTAAGTCAAGCATATCTTCTTCTGGCTCTGAAGGTTTTTTTAATTTGTTGTAAAATTCTTCATCTAAAATAATATGACAAGTTGCACATGCGAGAGACCCCTCACATGCACCTTCAAGATCAATATTATTTTTATGAGCAATTTCTAAAATAGATAGCCCCAGTGGCGCTTCTACTATTTTTTCTGCACCTTCTTTATTAACTATAAAAATTATTTTTGGCATTTAATTATTTTCCCTATATTGTTCCTAGTTTCTGTGAAGTTTCTTTTATATAAGTAGATTTATAGGAATTTTTGCTCACCGAATATCAACACACATATAATTATGTGAGGATTCAACAACAAAAATAACATGACACCGACCATAAAAATCAATATTTCATAGAAACTAGTATTTTTTAATATTTTGTCCTTTAAGCAAATCTGTGACAGCATTATTCAATCTCTTAGAAATCAAATCTTCAGTACACATCTCAAAATTTTTAATGGAATCCATTATGTAGTCACGGCTATCTGATTTTATTGCCTCTTGTAATATCTTAACTGCATTATTAACATTTTCTATCTCTTTTTTTTCAAGCAAATTTCCTATTTCTTTAACAGCTTTTTCTACATTATATATCAAAGATTTGCTATAAATTATAGCTTCTTGTAATAATTTTTTATCATGATCTTCTTGTACATGTTGGTAAGAATCTTCCAAAATTTTGGCAATCTCATCTTGACTTAAACCATAAGTTGGTTTAACTAAAACAATATGTGATACACCACTATTTTTTTCTAAAGCTGACACTGACAATATTCCATCTACATCTATAGAGAAAGTTACTTCTGCTTTCACTGCTCCTGCTTTCATTAATGGCAACTTCAACTCAAATTCTGCAAGAGATCTACAATCTTCTACCATTTCTCTTTCACCTTGCAAAACATGCAATTTCATAAAATGTTGATTATCTACAGAAGTTGTAAATTCTTTAGTAACAGATATTGGAATTGGAGTATTACGTAAAATAATTTTTTCAGTAATACCACCGTCTAACTCAAGACTAAGAGATAGAGGAACTACATCTATTAATAAAGAATTAATATTTACTGAAGTCAAATTCTCTGCTTGTAAAGCAGCGCCCCATACTACTGCTTTATCAGGATCAATATCTGAATAGATTGTAGTATTAAATGCATGTTGTAGGGTCTTCCTAATTAAAGGCACTCTAGTTGTTCCACCAACAAGAATAATACCAGAAATATTAGGATTCCCTGCTTGTTCTAAGGTATCTTTAGTAATATCTAAGGTACGATTTATTAAAGGAGAAATTAGTTGCTCAAATTCTTCTATATTTAATTCTAATAGTCCATTCTGATACTGTTCCTTGAATTTATCTTTATTAGTTAAATTTTCTTTAGCCTTCTTTGCAAATCTATTTAACTCTTTTGATTCTAACAATTTATATTTAGTACAAAAATGCTCCATTATTAGATGATCAATATCATCTCCACCCAAAAGGTTATCACCACCCGTTGCAATAACTTGCAGCACTCCTGTTTGCATATTTAAAATTGACACATCAAAAGTTCCGCCACCTAAATCATATATCAAATAGTAGCCTACATTATTTTTATTTAAACCATAAGCGTAAGCAGCAGCTGTAGGTTCAGCAATTAATCTCAATACATCAAAACCAGCAATTTTTGCAGCAAGTATTACTTCTCCCCTTGCCGCATCGTTAAAATGAGCTGGTACAGTAATTACAGCTTTTTTAACTTCCTCTCCTAATTCTCTAATAGCCTGCTCTTTTAAATAAAGAAAAATTTGCGAAGCTAGTTCAGCTATAGTTAATAATTTACCTGCAAATTTTATTCGTAAAATTTCACTATCAAGATCAACATAGTCTTTTACTAATGCAAAAAGCGCTGGATTATTCCGCACATCAGACAATCTTTTGCCAAACAGTCTTTTAATAGAACGAATTATCTCCATAGCATTATTGGTATTATTACCAATAATAAATTCATTTCCTACAGAACTTATAATAGACGGTACTAATTCCAAAGAATGTTCATCAATAATAATTTTTGGTAACTGACCATTCGAAAACGCTATTAAAGAATTTGTTGTTCCGAAATCGATTCCTACCCCTGTTTGTTCATCATTATTTGAAGAACCAGGCTCATTAATTTGTACTATTTGCATGATTTTATTTTTAACTGAATATTACTAATTAAATTCTTAAGATATTTAAGTTTAATAGTAATCTCAAGAGCTGATTGAATATTTTGATTTTGATATGCTAAGCTTAATGACTTAACAAATTGTTGCTGTTCTATAATTTTGTTATCCAAAATATCTTCTAATTCTTTTAATCCTTCAGTCATATCAACAAGTTCTAAATCAGACCAAATATCACTCAGTTGCTCTCGTGACATAGATTTTCTTATCTTTTCTTCATCCAAAATAACATTATTTAAACTCAATAAATATTCTGCTCTCTTTAAGTCATCTTTAAGAGTTTGATAAGCCTTATTTAATTGGGTAGATATTGCTAAACTATTCAGTTTTTCTTCAGGTATTTTTGCCCTATCTGGATGATATTTAAGCTGCATAGCAAAATATTGTTTATCCAATATTTTTAAATCAATATCATATTTTTGCTCTAAATCAAGGAGCTCGAAATAATTAAACATTTTAATTAAATTAGAATTTTAAATAGTTAATTATTATATACTAAAAATACCGAACTGTTTAAAAAACTTTTAGGCTTTACTCAAATTGAATAAAGCCTAATATTATCAAGTAGGAAAATTATTAACTCTAATATAAAATTAAAATGCTACTTTTAACTTAACATAACCTTGATGATTTTGATATTTCCTTTGTAATTTACAATTATAACCAAATTCTATATCAAGATTATTATGTTTAATAATAACGCCAGTACCAACATTATAAGCTAATCTTACTGACTTACCTTTATCAATTCTAGATTGAAAATAATTACTCTCATTAGAAAATTTAGCTTTTACTTTTTGTCGCTTCTTGCTAAAATTATTCTCAATTGACACATGAAATGTTGGCGTAACCTCAGTATTATCTGAAATTTTATATGATTTCATGATATCACAACCAATAATGCTAGTAACCGATAAATCAAACTTAGAAGCTATAGAGAAACCATGCTTAACCTTCTTTTCCGTATAACCATTATCTTCATAACCGACAATTCTTAAACCAATATTTGGTATAATATTTAAATCGTTTCCACTATCAATTTTATAGCCAAGTTTAGTTCCTAAACTATATATGAATTACTACTATATTTAGCTACTGCTACCCCTGTTGTTCTTGAATTTTTTATTGTCACTCTGCTATTAGCAACAGACAAAATATTATTCCAAATAAAATTACCAAATTGAGATTGGCTATATAAAGATAAAACGTGAGTTTTAGCATGAACTTTTACAGGGATTTTATACTTAAATTTACTCTGAATATAACTATAAGCTATCCCTATTGTATGATTATCATTAATATTTGCATCAAAACCGATAGTTGGACCAAATACATCAGACTTATAACCTGCTTGATGTTTAGTGTAACCGTGTTTACTAGTTCCGTATAAACCTTTAATCCAAATATTTTTTAATCCTTTTTTATCTTCATCACCAGAAGGAATAGCAGCAATATCCTGAAATCCTTGTTGCCTACTATTAATTCCCTTATTAACTATATTAAGTACATCATCAGCTATATTTATCACTGGTATACTGTTTGTAAATGAAGGGTTGCAAAGATAGGAGAGCTATTGTAGAGTTTAGGACATTGTGAGTAAGAATGTATTGACAGAAGAACAAAGAGAGAAGTTGAAGGAACGTCATAAGACAGAACGAGACGGACGCATAGGTGATCGTATT
>JAJIYR010000120.1 GCA_020881085.1 Rickettsia endosymbiont of Bryobia graminum
ATATAAATAACCATACAGAAGCTCATAAACCAACTTCTATTTCTAACATTAGATTGGAATAAGCTTTAGCTTAAACTCTACGGCACTTCTAGTCCCTACCATCAACCTACCGGCTCTCAGCCGGTAGTGGTTGAGATTTATTCTAACTTATTTCGGAAACACAGTACTCCATTTTTTTGTCTAACTTTTTCAGTCCATTATAATGTTTAATGTTTTTAAAAGAATGCTTATGCCTATTTCATTCACTTGCCACGACGTTTCTACATGCAGGCATAATTGTTACTCACATTATAAAAACTCCATGAAAACAATATAACAGCATAAAAAAAGGGTTAGCAATTGCCAACCCTTCATCTAACATAAAACTAAATTTGTTCTATATTTATTTTACTTTAGTTATAGCTCTACGATCTTTTGCCCAAGCTGCTTCACCATGACCATGACCAGCAGGTCTTTCTTTACCATAAGAAATTGTATCAATTCTATTGCTTTCAATTCCTTGGCTATGTAGATAATGCTTCACTGCTTCAGCTCTTCTTTCACCTAAAGCTAAGTTGTACTCTCTTGTACCTCTTGGATCACAATGCCCTTCAACGGTAGCTTTTACATGACAATGTTTCTTTAACCAACATGCTTGTTTATTTAAGTGTTCTTTTGCATGATGAGAGAGGTCTGACCTATTATAGGCAAAATGCACTGTATCACCAACAGTTTTTTCAAATTCAGATAACATAGAACACTCAGTACCTTGACCCATACCAGAATGTTTTTTTGTACTATTACAGCCTGAAAGCAATAACAAAGCTAAAAAGGCTACTGCAGATTTTTTCAGTAACATAACAAACTCCTTAAAAATTAATTGATTTATATTAGTTTAACAAAAATTGCCAAACTCCCCATTCCTGCATTATATATCATACTATTAAGACTTAAAAGCTTAAAATAGCTCTATTATTAAACTCCTAAGCATTGGATGTGGTAAAAATATCGTTTTGTTACTGTTTTATCAAATAACTTCTAAAGATTTGTAATCTATATCTGTAATTTCTTTAATACACCAGTAATAGAATAATCTAAAAGAATAGAATCATATTCTATTATAAGCCCACCGATAAGTAATTTATCCAAATTAAAATTTATAATAACTTTTTGCTCTAAGCTTTCTTCTAAATATTTTTGCAACCACTTCTGCTCTTCATCTTGCAATTTCTTTGAGGAAGTTATTCTTACCATTTTTATATTACGATCTTTATTCAATAGTTCTTGATAATAAACCATCACACTAGATAAAGCTGACATACGAGAATTCTTTAATAATAGAACTAGAAATTGTTTTACTATAGATTCAATATTTAAGTTCTTAGTAATTAACTCAATTATTTGCAATTTATCATTATATTCAACTACTGGTGAATAAAGAATATTTTTTATCTCTTGATTCTTTTGAATCAATTCATCAATAATCTTAACTTGCTCTAGTATTTTATCTGCTAATAGATCATTGTCTACGTTTTCAAATAATGCTAAGCTGTAGTTTCTTATTAATCTAGTGTCTATCATTACAATTAAATATCCATTATTAAAATGTATTTAAAATATTTTGCATATATCACTTTATTATTTAGCGTTCTCTCATTATGGATTCCTAATAAAGCAAAATATAAATCTTGGGAGATATTATTATTAATATCTCTAATTCTTTCTTTAATTAGCAATATAACCAATATAATTGGTTTTTTATCCGTTATATTATTTTATTATCTAGTAAAAACCTACTTAGAATGTAACCCTAAATGGCAATATATTTTATGGGTTCTGATATTTATATTAAGCTTAGCCTTACAAGGGCATTTTATACCAGGGTTTCATAATTTATTAGCTCTATCAGCTATACAGTTTACTCCTAATGCTATGCCTTATACAAGGTATTTAAATTTTGATAAAATAACAACAGGATTAATTATTATAGGTTTAACTTTAAAATTAACTAACAACCAAAAAGAATGGAAGAATCTATTTCAACAAGTAATATCCAAATCGCCTACTATTATATTAATAATAGCTTTATCTATTACTTTTAACTATATTAAATTTGCTCCAAAATTTCCACAATATTTGTGGCTGTGGATGATTAATAATTTATTTTTTGTTTGTGTTGCAGAGGAAGGATTTTGGCGAGGTTTTATTCAGCAATCTTTAAGTAAGCTAAAATACCAATATGCTGAATATTTTGCTATATTTATCTCCGCCATTCTTTTTGGTATATGCCATTATCAAGGGGGAATAAAATATATAATTTTAGCAACAGTTGCAGGAGTAATCTATGGCTGGGTATATAAAACAACCAAAAGAATTGAAGCAAGCATATTAATGCATTTTATATTAAATCTCTTTTGGGTATATTCCCCGCCGCTTGCGGCGTAATATGGAGGAATGAGCAAATATATACACAAAAGTCATAATTTTACGGTACTGCTGTATCACATGGCATTTCCAGCAAAATATCGCCGAGCATTGTTTCCCGTCTCAGTTGATCAACTATTACCAGAACCATGTTTAGAGATAGACAAGAGCTACCAAATAAAATTGTTAGAAATATGGGCTGATGAAGACCATGTCCACTTTTTAGCACAATCGCTACCAACCTATAGCGAAACAAAACTACTAACAACAATTCAAACCCTTCCAGCCCGTCACCTAGCTAGACCAGCTCCACAGGCA
>JAJIYR010000121.1 GCA_020881085.1 Rickettsia endosymbiont of Bryobia graminum
TATATATCTAGAGCTATATCCCATGTTATGTATTTCGTATATTTTGAATCTTTCATCTATCGTTAAGTGAGCCATAATATCTATATTTTTTTAATTAAAAATTATTATATCTGGCTTAATTAATTCTAGAACTTACCATTAGCATATCTTGAATACGTAGAATAGAGAATGAAGGCGTTAGGGCATAAATTATAATTATAACAAATGGATAAGGGCTAACTAAGTATCTAAAATTCTTTATAATTAAATCTTGATTAAAAAGAATTGAAAGCAACACTATGCTATAAAAACCCAGTATATATAGAAAATAAGGCATATACCAAGCTAAAGACACACTCTGCAAATTACAGACATTTAGAAAGGCATTTTTAGAATTATACAATATTTGTTTAATTCTAAATATACTGAATACCACAAATATTGTATAAAAATATCCATATGATGAAGATGATAAGCTTAATAGTTCTAAAAGTTTCTTAAACATGCTATTTATATTGTATAGATCTCTCTCATATCTCATAAATAAATGATATCCGTATTTAGACCAAAGTAGAACATCATCAGAAACAGGGCTACCATAATTATAAAGATTAACAAGATACTGCCACCCGCCAATTAAAATTGAAATAAAGCTAAATATAAGTAGGGCGTAATATTTAGAACTAGTATTTTTTGAAGGGTAAGTTGCAAGGAAAATAGGTAAAATTAAAATTATGAAAAGCAACCCTGAAGAATGAGTAAGAAGACTTAAACCACAAAAAATACCAAGTAAAATTATCAAAACTTTACTCTGAGGCTTTAAAATGAGCTGTTGCAGAACAAAAAAAGTAAAGAGAAAATAAGTAAGCCTAAAAATATCAAGACCTGAAGGATAAAAGTAAACATACATTATATAATTACTGGTAAAAATACCTAGGACTATATAAGCTGAAGCAAGGATTATACGTTTTTGCATTATAGTAAGCAGTATTATGATAAATAAAAATAAGTAAAATCCATGCAAAAAATTATTAATTAAATGATACTTAGTTGTACCTTGAATCAAGAAGCATAAACTTTGCAACAATGTAAAAAAAGGAGGATGCGAAGCATGTGATGAAAATAGATTTGCTGAGTAGTGTGGTAAAACGGGATAAAGAAGAGTTTTTTCTTTGTAAAATACTTTTCCAATTTCAAAATATTCAAGAATATCATTATTATATGGGGTAAGAGACATAGCAATTGACACTAGAAAGATTATACCTAGGGCAATGATATATTTGAATAGTAAATCTTTTTTGCCGGCAATGATTATTGCCATAAAAAAATTTTTAAATATATGTTTATCTTTTATAAATAAGAAACTACAAGGTACTATGTTAATTAAAAGAATAGTTGCTATATAGAGTGAATCTGATGCGTGTAAATTTGCAGAATATAAACCAAACAATAATGCACTATTGAAAGCTGGAGAAATTGCTAATGTAATAATCAATACATAGTAAGGAGACAATATTTTCTTGAAAAGTTGATATAATACAGCCGAGTTAAATGTTGGTAATAGAAAAAATATCAAAATAAATTTTGCAATGGCAAGAACTAACATAGTAACATTTTTTGATAACTTATTGTATAAAGCAGAAAAAGTATAGTATATTACTTTGTTTTGGTCAATTTTCTTAATTTAATTATAATTACTATTATGTGTGGTCTTTCTTCGTTATATTTATCATCAGATTCTAAATATAATAAGAACTTAAAGTCGTTTATCTCTTACCTATTGCTTACAAGTCAAAATAGAGGGATGGACGCAACAGGCATTTCTTTACACGACGTTAAAAATAATAAAATATATCTTTTAAAGGAACCTTTAAAAGCTTCAAAATTTATTAAAACAAAACAATATCTAAGAATATTTGAAAATATAGGTTCTGAAGTAAGTATTATTTCTCATACTCGACTTGCTACTAATGGCTCAAATGCTTATATAGAAAATAATCATCCTATAATAAAAAACAATATATCTTGTGTACAAAATGGGATTGTTACAAATGTTGAGATTATTAATAAGCAATTTAATAAAAATTGGTCCTTAGACACATATGCAATACTTGAGTTAGTTACTTCTGATTTAGTTAAAAACCATGGTGTAGTAGAATCTATTCAAAATCTTTGGAAAGTAATAGAAGGTGAAAATACAGTAGTTTTCGCTCTACCTGATCACAAAAAACTAGTTCATACAACTAATAGCGGCACTCTGTACTACATTAATGATATGGCAAATGGTTTGTTTGTTTCCTGTTCTGAAAAACATATCATGAATCTTTTTAAGGCACAATTCAATATTGATTCTCCTATATCACATTTAAAAATAGGAACGTCTCTTATTGTTGATTATTCAAATAATACAGTTGAATTATTTGAAAATCGGGTAACTGATACAGAAGAAAATCTCAAGATTTCATCTCCAAAAATTCAAAATAATTTATTGATTGATTTAGAAGATAGTTTTTATAAAAAGCTTGCAAATTTGAGAAGGTGTACAAAATGCATTCTTCCAGAAACTTTTCCAGGTATTTCATTTGATACAGCCGGTGTATGCAATCAATGTAATAATTATAAGCTAATTCACACTTCTTCATTAGCGAATCTTGAAGAGATGTTTGACAAATATCGCAGTAAAGATGGCTCACCTGACTGTTTGGTTGCTTTTAGTGGCGGGAGAGATAGCAGTTACGGTTTATATCTTATCAAAAATAAATATAAGATGAATCCGGTTACTTACTCATATGACTGGGGGATGGTAACTGATCTTGCAAGAAGAAATCAGGCTAGACTTTGTGGGAAATTAGGAATAGAGCATATTTGGGTTTCCGCTGATATGAAATTCAAAAGAACTAATATTAGAAAAAATGTAGAAGCTTGGATAAAAAACCCTCATGTTGGTATGGTACCACTATTTATGGCTGGAGATAAAACCTACTTTTATCATGCTAACCGCGTTATGAAAAATATGGATCTAAAACTAATAATTTTCTGCCCTAATAACTTAGAAAGGACAAATTTTAAGGCAAGTTATTGTGGTATTACTCCAAATGATTTTGGATCACAGGTTCATCAACTCAAACTTACTGGAAAACTTAAGTTAATTGCATTTTACGCCTTACAATATTTAAAAAATCCAAGTTATATTAATAGTTCTATGTCTGATGTGATTGCTGGATTTCTCTCATATTATGTAATGAATCAGGATTTCTTATATCTATTTGATTATGAAAAATGGGATGAAAAGGAGATAGATGATTTACTTAAAAAAGAATATGACTGGGAATGGGATTCTAATTATCCATCTTCATGGAGAATTGGTGATGGTACAGCTCCTTTGTATAATATGATTTACTTTATGCATGCTGGATTTACAGAAAATGATTGCTTTAGATCTAATCAAATTCGGGAAGGAGTAATAACAAGGCAAGAAGCTCTGCAGCGAATTACTAAAGAAAATGCTCCACGCTTTAAAGAAGTAGAGGAATATTGCAGTCTTATTTCTGTTAATTTTGTTGATTTAATTAATGCTATTAGACGAATTAGAATACAATTGTAACTTTTAAAAGCTTCTTATCAAGAACATGCTCCATAATGACCATTATTTGTTAATTAAATCTCTTTTGGGTATATTCCCGGCCGCTTGCGGCGTAATATGGAGGAATGAGCAAATATATACACAAAAGTCATAATGTTACGGTACTGCTGTATCACATGGTATTTCCAGCAAAATATCGCC
>JAJIYR010000122.1 GCA_020881085.1 Rickettsia endosymbiont of Bryobia graminum
ACTCTCCTGATTTAAACCCTATAGAGAAATTCTGGGCAAATTTTAAACGTAACTTAAGAAAAGTTATTAAACGATTTGATGATTTCTTAGATGCAATAACCTTCGCTATGCAATTAACTCAATCGGCTTAGCTATATGACATTAGAATGTATGCTTAACTACGAAGAAAAATATCATAATTTAAAATTGCAATTTATTGAAGCTATATCTGATTTATTGGTTTTTGATGAATGGGATAATAAATTATTAGAAGAGGCAGAAACACGATGTGGTTTTGCTAAAGGATATAGTAGTATAATTTTTCCTAATGGTTTATCAGAGATTATTGATTTTTTAGAAGATCAATACGATCAAAAGATGTTAAATTTACTAGCTAATCAGATCCTTCCTGATAAAATACGTGATAGAATTGATTTAGCTTTAAGAATTCGTATTAAAGATTGCACACATAAACTTGTATTATTACGAAATAGTTGTTATTTTACTAATCCAATAAATAATTTACATGCTATGAAAATAGCTTGGCGTACTTGTGATTTAATATGGCGTTATGCTGGAGATAAATCAATGGATTATAATTATTATACTAAAAGAAGCCTATTGTTTAGTGCTTATACAACTTCTATAATTTACTATATTCAAGATAACTCAGATAATAATATTGAGACAGATAAGTATATTACCGATTCTTTGTCTGGTATAATTGCTATATTCTCTAAATGTAAGAATATCTTTAAGTTGCCTCAACTTGTTGATATACCAATTATTCGCCTATTTTCATAATAATCAAATTTATAATATGACTAATAAATACTATCCAGATGTTAAATCTAATGCTGATTTTCCTGCTATTGAAAAAAAGATTTTAGCTTATTGGCAGGAAAATAATATTTTCCAAAAAACAATAAATAACAGGCCATTAGTAAAAGATGGGCAAAATAATGAGTTCATTTTCTATGATGGTCCCCCTTTTGCTAATGGTTTACCACATTATGGGCATCTTTTAACTGGTTATATAAAAGATGTTTACGCTCGTTATCAGACTACTAAAGGTAAAAGGGTTGAAAGACGTTTTGGTTGGGATTGTCACGGTTTGCCAGCAGAGATGCAGTCAGAAAAGGAATTAGGGATTTCGGGTAGGACTGCCATTATGGATTATGGTATTGATAAGTTTAATGAACATTGTCGATTATCAGTAATGAAATATACTAATCAATGGCAGGAATATGTTACTAAACAAGCTAGATGGGTAGATTTTACTAATTCTTATAAAACTATGGATAAGGATTTTATGGAATCTGTTCTATGGGCATTTAAAGAATTACATAAAAAAGGTCTGCTTTACGAATCAATGAGAGTTATGCCTTATTCTTGGGCTTGCGAAACGCCTTTATCAAATTTTGAAACTAGACTAGATAATTCTTACAGGGAAAGGACTGATAAAGCTGTTACAGTAAGTTTTGTATTAAATGAAAAATTACCTAATTTCCCAGAATATAATGAATTTAGAATACTAGCTTGGACTACTACTCCATGGACTTTACCATCCAATTTAGCTTTAGCAGTAGGTAGCGATATAGAATATGTCTTAGTGCCAAAGAATGGAGTTTGTTATATTTTAGCAAAATTTGCTTTAGGTAAATATAGTAAGGAATTAGGGCTTAGTGGTGACGAAAAGTTTGATATAATAAAAGGTGATGAGTTGATGAAGCTTGGCCTTACCTACAAACCATTATTTGATTATTTTACAAATCATCCTAACTCTTTTAGGGTGCTAGCTGGAGATTTTGTTGTAGAAGGTGATGGTACAGGTGTTGTACATATGGCACCAGGTTTTGGTGAAGATGACCAAATTGTCTGTAAAAATTACGGTATAGAGCTTGTTTGTCCTGTTGATAATGCAGGAAAATTTACTAAAGAGATTTATGATTTTGTTGGAATACAAGTATTTGATGCCAATGACCAAATTATTATCAAACTAAAAAAACAAGGTAATTGGTTAAAGACAGAACAATATATTCATAATTATCCGCATTGTTGGAGAACTGATACTCCTTTAATATATAAAGCAGTTCCATCCTGGTATGTTAAAGTGACTGATTTTAAAGATCGAATGGTAGAACTTAACCAACAAATTAACTGGATACCATTTAATGTAAGAGATAATCTGTTTGGTAAATGGTTAGAAAATGCTAGAGATTGGTCAATTAGTCGTAATAGATTTTGGGGGGCGCCTCTGCCGGTATGGAAATCAGACGATCCTAAATATCCAAGAATAGATGTATATGGTTCAATAAAAGAATTAGAAGCTGATTTTGGGGTTACTGTCAGTGATTTACATAGACCTTTTATCGATCAATTAACTAGAAAAAATCCTGATGATCCTACTGGCAAATCAATGATGCGTAGAGTTGAAGATGTTTTTGATTGTTGGTTTGAAAGTGGTTCTATGCCTTATGGGCAAGCACATTATCCATTTGAAAATAAAGAGTGGTTTGAAAAACATTTCCCAGCTAATTTTATTGTTGAATATTCAGCACAAACTAGGGGGTGGTTTTATACTTTAATGGTCTTATCAACTGCTTTATTTGACCAGCCGCCTTTCTTAAATTGTATTTGCCATGGCGTAATCTTGGATAGTACAGGGCAGAAATTATCTAAGAGATTAAATAATTATGCAGATCCATTAGAATTATTTGAGCAGTATGGCTCAGATGCTTTACGGATTACTATGTTGTCATCAAATGTTGTGAAAGGTCAGGAGCTGTTAATCGATAAAGATGGAAAGATGGTTTATGACACGCTACGTCTATTTATTAAACCAATCTGGAATGCTTATAATTTCTTCACTATCTACGCTAACGCTGATGGTATTAAAGCAGAATTTAACATTAATTCTCAAAATGTACTAGATAGATATATATTATCAAAGTTAAAAATTTCTGTTGAGAAGATTGGTCTAGGATTAGATAATTTTGATACTCAAGTAGCGTATAATAGCATTTCTGATTTTTTTGAGGTGCTAAATAATTGGTATATCAGAAGAAGTAGACATCGTTTTTGGAAGAGTGAAAAAGACGCCGATAAGAAAAGTGCTTATGAGACTTTATATAGCTGTTTAGAAATTATTTCTAAGGCTATGTCTTCACTATTACCATTGATTTCTGAGGAGATCTATTTAGGAATAACAGGTGCTTTGTTACCATGTCATCCTAGCTTCAGCGGGGATCCAGAACTAAGTATTTGTCATGCTGAACTTGATTCAGCATCTAATAGATCCCGAGACAAGTTCGGGATGACTAGTAGTATTTCCTTGGATTCTGTTCTAAGTGTACACCTAACAGATTTTCCTGATCTTGCAATGTTAGAGATAGATTATGAGTTAGTTAAACACATGGATCAAGTGCTGGATATTTGTAGTAGCGCTTTATTTATTAGAAGTAGTGAGAATATTCGTACACGCCAACCTCTTAATAGTTTAGCAATTATCGGTTCTCATAATGATTCTTTAATAGAATTTGAAGACCTAATTAAAGATGAAATCAACGTTAAGAAGATAATTTATAAGGATGATGTAGCAACTCATGCTAATCATAAATTATCGATTAATTTTCCTATCTTGGGTAAGCGTCTACCAACTAAAGTCAAAGATATTATTATGGCCTCTAAGCAGCAACAGTGGCAGCTTGAAGGGGAGTATTTAATAATAGCGGGAGAGAAATTAAATAAGGATGAATTCTTGCTGGTACTCGAGCCTAAAAATACTAAAGGAGCAAAATCATTATCTGATAATCAAGGGTTAATTTTGCTAGATTTAGAAGTTACTAAAGAATTATATGAAGAGGGGATAGTTAGGGATTTAGTTCGCTTTGTTCAACAAGCTAGAAAAGATGCTAATTTTATAATAAGTGATAGAATTTTCCTAAATATTACTGGAGATGATGATTTAGCAAGAATTATCCAAGAGCATAAATCTTTTATTCTAGAGCAAACACTAGGTGGATTTGTAAGTAGCTTTACCGCGGATTATAGCACTAATGTTGAGTTAGATGGCAAAGAAGTGGGTATACATCTCAAAAAAATTTAGAATATATAACTTAAGACAAGTAACAACCCAATAAAATTAGAATTTTTGAATCTTTGATAGCAATTGCCAGAATCAGTAATTTTTAAGGTTGTTACTTGCCAAATTAACATTAAGTAAGCTATTAATGCTAACATATAGTTAAATTGTTTAAAAGCTATAACATTTGCAAATGAAAATAGTGCTATAAATATTGTATAGTAAATATATAAATGCAGTTTATAATTTTTCTTTTCTAAGAAAAGAGCCATGGATTTAATACCGATCTTTTTATCATCTCCAATATCAGTAAAACCATAAATAGTGTCATAGCCAATAGTCCAAAAACAGCAAGCAAGATACATGATAAAGGATTCCAAGGATAGTTTATTAGTTACTGCACTATAGCCAATTAAAGCTCCAAAATTAAAAACAATGCCTAAAAATACTTGAGGCATATTAATTATTCTTTTCATTAATGGATATAGAATAATTAGGAAAAAAGCTAAAAATCCGAGATAAATAGAGGTCTCATTCAAAGATAATAAAATTGCTAAAGAGTAGAATAATAATATAATTAGGAAGATTAGTGCTTCTTTAATGGTCAGTGCGCCGCTAGCTAAAGGTCTATCTTTTGTTCGCAAAACATGTTTGTCAAAATCCTTGTCAAAAATATCATTAATAATACATCCGGCTCCTCGGGTAATAATGCTACCTATAAAAAATAAAGACAATAATTTTATTAGAGTATTATTTGAGGCATCGGTGAGAAATAAACCGAAGCATGCTGGGAAAAAGCATAATAAATAGCCAGAATAATAGGGCAGTCGCATTAATTTAAGAAATAAGAGGATTTTGTTTTTCATTATTATTTAGTAATAGTTATGAGTAGATTATTTGGTAATTATATAATAATTGGCAGAAGAAGTTAACTATGATATAATGTCTAGTCAATTTTTAATTATGACAAATAATATCTAAATATGACTGAATTTCCTAAGAACTATAACTTTAATGAAAGTGAAAATAAGTGGCAAAAATTCTGGCAAGAGCAAAAAACTTATGCATGGAATCCATACGAATCTAGAGAAAATAGTTTTGTCATAGATACCCCACCTCCTACTGTGTCAGGTCAGTTACATATAGGCCATGTATATAGTTATACTCAAGCAGATTTTATTGTTCGTTATAAAAGGATGAAGGGTAAAAATGTTTTTTATCCTATGGGATTTGATGATAATGGTTTGCCAACCGAGCGCTTAGTTGAAAAGCAAAAGCAGGTAAAAGCTGCTAGCATGGAAAGGTCAAAGTTTATTGAAATTTGTCAGGAAGTTATTGAGTCTGAGGAAATAAAATTTAGGTCATTATTTAATCAAATAGCTTTATCTGTAGATTGGAATTTAGAATATCAAACTATTAGTCCATTATCACGAAAGATATCGCAAATGTCTTTTTTAGATTTAGTAGAAAAAGGGGGGATTTATCGTGATAATCAACCAATATTATGGGATCCAGTTGATGGAACGGCCTTAGCTCAGGCTGATATTGAAGATAAAGAACGAGTATCAATGATGAATGATATAATCTTTAATACTGATAATGGTCAAAAACTTCATATTGCTACTACTAGACCTGAATTGCTACCTGCTTGCGTTGCGGTATTTTATAATCCGAGTGATGAAAGATATCAGCATTTAAAAGGGCAATTTGCTATAACTCCATTGTTTAAAGATAAAGTACCAATCTTACCAGATGAGTTAGTGCAAATAGATAAAGGTACTGGGCTGGTAATGTGTTGTACCTTTGGCGATACTACTGATATAATTTGGTGGAAAACCAATAATTTGCCATTAAAAGATATAATCAATAAGAAAGGAGAAGTAATTCTTCCAAGTTCATTGTCTGAATCACCTTTCTATCAGCAGCTAAATGGTCTTAAGATTAAGAAAGCCAGAAATAAAATTATTGAAATTTTAAAAGAACAAAATTTATTAATTAAACAGGTAGAAATTGCTCAAACGGTAAAATGTGCTGAGCGTTCAGGAGTACCATTGGAAATAGTTATTAATCCTCAATGGTTTGTGCAGACAATTAAGCATAAGGATGTTTTATTACAGAGGACCAATGAGCTAAATTGGCACCCAAAAACCATGAAAATTAAATTGGAGAATTGGATAAATTCTATTGAATGGGATTGGTGTATCAGTCGTCAACGTTATTTTGGTGTACCGTTTCCTGTTTGGTACTCTAAGAGAGCTGGAGAAGAGGGGAAAGCGTTATTTGCTGATATTAGCCAATTACCTGTTGATCCAATGGTGGACTTGCCAATAGGCTATTCTAAAGATGAAGTAGAGCCTGATTATGATGTTATGGATACTTGGGCTACTAGTGCAGTTTCCCCTCAATTAAGCAGCCATGCGATATCAGAGAATTTTAAGGTAGATATAGAGCGTCATCATAAAACATTCCCTGCTGATTTACGTCCGCAAGCTCATGAAATTCTTAGAACATGGGCTTTTTATACTATACTTAAAGGTCAATTACATGAAAATACCTTACCATGGAAAAATATCATGGTTAGTGGCTGGTGTCTTGCATCTGATCGTAGCAAAATGTCAAAATCTAAGGGTAATATTATCGTGCCAGAGAAATTGATAGAACAGTATGGTTCTGATGTTGTTCGCTATTGGACCTCAAAATCTAGATTAGGAGCTGATACCGCCTATTCTGAAGATATCATTAAAAATGGCAAAAGGCTCGTTAATAAATTACGGAATGCCTCTAAATTTGCATCTATTCATTTTGATAAATTGGATAAAGTAGATAAACAAGCGGAAATTTCTGAAATCCAAGACAAGGTTTGTCATAAATTTGACCAATTTTTATTTGCTAGGTTAGTAGAACTAGTTAATAAAGTTGAACATGAAATGGAAAATTATGAATATGCTACTAGTATGGATCTAATAGAAAAATTCTTTTGGTCAGTATTTTGTGATAATTATCTAGAAATAACCAAAAGTAGAGCTTATAACGAGGATGGATCTGATGATAAAGGGCAGTATAGCGCTATAGTTACATTGTATCATTCTTTACAAATTTTACTTAAATTATTAGCACCATTTATTCCACATATTACAGAAGAAATATGGCAAAATTTGTATAATAGTAGCTCCATTCATGCTAGAGGATCATGGTTGGCTATTGACAATCTATTTTCTTCTATAGATAATGATCAATCAAATAATCTAATTATAATATTAGATTTAGTTAGAAAGGCTAAAGCTGAGAAGAATTTATCAGTTAAGGCGCGCATTGAGTTATTAGAAATAATAGGCAAAAAATTATCTGATGATTTAATAAAAGATCTTCAGAACGTTACGTCATCAGATCAAATAAGATTTGTTGAAAGATTTTCGTCTATAGGGCATTCTTTAGAGGAATTTGGTATTAAAATCAATATAGTTTATTCGGTGTAAATTAGTTTGTATTTATGAATATTTTAAGTTGCAAGGATTGATCAATATTGTATTATTACTGGATAATTTGAAAGCTTTATTAATAAAAGTTTACTTTTAAATTGTTGGGGTAACTAATATTATGTCATCTGATGATAGTGAGACTATACACAAAATTGTTGATACAATCCGTATGCATTTGCTTCAGAATCATATTGAATCAGAAATAACATATAGATTAAAAGACCCTTATTCAATTTTAAAGAAAATGGTTAGGAAAGACCGAGGTATTGAAAAGCTAACAGACGTTATTGCCCTTAGAATTATAGTAGATAACAAAGAGGATTGTTATAATAGTTTGGGCATTATAAGTCAAATCTATGAGTTTAATTTAGAAAAATTTAAGGATTTCATCATTTCTCCCAAAAATAACGGTTATCAATCTTTGCATACCATAATCTCTAACGCTCTTGAAGGTCGTAGTATTGAAATACAGATACGTACTAATCAGATGCATAGAGTAGCCGAATTTGGTGAAGCAAGTCACAACGAATATAAGCAAAAACAAAGTCAAGAAGTTACAGGATTATTTGGTGTGATAAGTAATAATATGTCTCTACATAAAGCATATAATATAATGAGAGAATTTAATTGGACTTTACTAGACCTTGTTAACTATGAGCAGGAAATAAAGAAAATATGGGATTATTTAAGTGAAATGCAAGGGGATCCTATTTGTGAGTATGAAGAAAGTGAATAAGGCTTTTTTATTATCTAAATATTCAATTATTTATTGAAATTTATACTAAAATAACATACTATTGCTATCCTTGATTTGGGAGGTGGTAATATATTAAAATGGGGATATATACTGAATTAACTTGAAGAGTTGAAGAAATGGTTAACGGTAATAGTTTGGAAATTATCGTTTATTAAGGTACGTAACCTATCTTTATAATTGCCGATGTTGCTGAAAAATTTGTTTATTGCTTCTGAAAATTGTTCA
>JAJIYR010000123.1 GCA_020881085.1 Rickettsia endosymbiont of Bryobia graminum
CTTTTATTGTTTCTAAAACTATCTTTGTTTTTTCTGCCGCACTATATTGTTTTGCTTTTTTGGACATATAATTTCTCTTTTGTATCTGAAAATTATATCTCATTCTAGAATTTTAGTAGTCCAGTTTTTGGGTACCATTATAATTTAGAATTTCCACACTTATTTCGACAGAGCCAACTTTCTACTTACCTATGAATACTGATTATCTATCAGTATTCATAGACTTATTACTGAATCACGTTTTTTACCTTTTTGGCTCTGAGAAATTTTTTTAGCATTATCTTTGGGTAGGTTAGGTGAAGAGACAGATCTTTGCAAAGGTGAATCTATAACTACTATCTTTTCTACATCCAACTTCATTCCTTTCGTTAATCCAGTATATTCTGATAGTTTATTAGGCTGCTCATAAAAAGGATTATGGGCCTTAACTAAATCATCCAAGTAACCTTCTTTCTTAACATCTTCTCCTTTTTTTAACTCAGCTATATTTGTCTTATATTTTTCAAATTTTTCTATTTTTTGCTGATCTGTTAGCCTGAAATAATCTTTATCACGCATTAACTCTACCATAGCCATAGTTTGGATTTCTTGCGTTTTAACAATTTTACCAAGCTCTTGTAAGTTCTTATAATCTATAATATTCTGATTTTTTAGTTCATTATTGATATTTATTTTAAATGCAGTAATAAGATCAATACCTTTCTTTTCACTATATCCTGCATAAGATAAGCTACCTACTAACATGGTACCATCTTTTATTGTCTTTAAAATATTAACGACATTGCCTGTAGCAGCGGTAGATGCACTAGCTACCGTACTAGCTATAGAAGGAATATTACCCACTAATACTTTTTTAATGCCATTAACTGCTTCTTTTGTATAATCTACCTTATACTTATCCTGTTTATCTTTAATATCTTTAGTTACTATCTGCTTATATAAAACTTTTTCTAAACTAGGATCTATTTTAAATAACTGCTGTTGCTTATCAATATACCCTCGGTTTTTCACTAATAAATTACTTTCTGTTGCTAATTTACGCAAACTCCTAGTTTTATAAGTATCATATACTGCCTGAACTGCTACTGCAGCTAATGAAACTGCTGCCATAGAGAATACAATTGGAGCAGATGAAGGAAAAACCGTTGACAAAGTTACAGTGGCAAATACTATAGTTATAGCACTACCAACAGCTTTACCAGTTAATATTTTTCTAACTTTTGTACTTAATAACCAACTTACACTAGATTTAACTTTATTAACAATAGCAGAATTACTAATAGAAGAAAAAAATCTTCGAATTCTTGATTTTGGTTTGATTATTTCCCCATTTTTTGTAAATTGTGCCAAAAAGTCTTCTTCACTAGGTTTAGGTGATTTGACATTTAAATCATCTTGGCTTCCTATAGATTCTCTTATACTACTAATGCCTTTTTTCTTTATTCTTTCAATTTCTAAATCGTCAAAGCTATTTTTCTTTATTTTATTATTCAGTGCTTTGGGAGATGGCATAATTCTATTCCTACAAGATAATTATTAACTCAAGATATTGGTAAAATCTTTCCCATATTGAAAACATAATAAAATAATAAGACCTACTCCTATCATTTTACTTCTTTATAAATCATACTATATTAATAATATATGATAATTCTATAATATGATACGTAAGATTAATCCTAACTTTTAAAAATTTTATGCAAATTGCTAAAATACTGCTACCTTTAGCTAAGTTATTTCCTTTAGATTATTATATCCCTGATACTTTAAAATTAGCTGTAGGAGATTTAGTAACTGTACCGTTTAGAAATAAAGAGCTAACTGCTATTGTTTGGGAATTAGATATCAACACTTCAGTTATTACTAGCAAAATTAAGTATATTAAGCAGAAACTCCCTATTGAATGTAAGCTAAATCAAGAAATATTACAATTAATTCAATGGACAGCTAATTACTATCTTACAGAACTTGGCTCTATTGCAAAACTAGTACTACCTGTAGACATCGCAGAACAACCTATTAAGATCGCAAAACAAGAATTCACTTTAGATTTTATTCTACCATCACTTTTACCTGATCAGCAATTATCTTTAGATTTACTAAAATTATCAGATAAACCATCTATTATTAAAGGAGTAACTGGCTCAGGTAAAACTGAAATCTATTTTCATTTAATAGTAGATTACTTAAGGCAAGGTAAACAGATATTAATTATGTTACCAGAAATTGCTTTAAGCGGGCAAATTATTAATAGGTTTATAAAACGATTTGGTTTTAAGCCAGTAATATGGAACTCTACTATAACTAAAGCACAAAAAAAAATGATTCTAAGAGGTATTCTAAAAGGCGAAGTACGAGCAATAATCGGCACTAGAAGCAGTTTATTTCTACCATATAAAAATTTAGGATTAATTATCGTTGATGAGGAACATGATAGTTCATATAAACAAGACGATGGTATATTATATAATGCCCGAGATTGCGCAATATTACGAAGTAACTTAAGCCAAGATATCAAGGTAGTTTTATGTTCAGCTACCCCTTCTATTGAAACAGTTTATAATGTGAATAAAGAGAAATATCAATTAATTGAATTGCAGAATAGATATCAAGGAGCAAATTTACCAGAAATTCAAATAATTGACATGACTAAAGAGAATCTGCCTAAAAACTCGTTTTTATCTAATCATTTAATAACGTCAATTCATAAAAACTTAGCAAAGAAAGAACAAGTTTTACTATTCCTAAATCGTAGAGGTTACTCACCACTAATGTTATGCAAGTCATGTGGATACCGTTTCGCATGCAAATTTTGTTCGGCTTGGTTAGTAGTACATAAATTTGTTAAAAAACTTGAATGTCATCACTGTGGTTATCAAAGCAAAATCCATATATCATGCCCTGATTGTTTAGAAAAGGATTCCTTAACAATTTGTGGACCTGGTATTGAAAGAATTGAAGAAGAAGTAAAATATTTATTTCCCAATAAAGAAATTGCAGTAATTAGTAGAGACTACCCTAAGAAAACTCAAGATATACAAAAATTATTATATAAAATGGAAAATTCTAATATAGACATTTTGATTGGAACTCAGATGATTACAAAAGGATACCATTTCCCTAATCTAACTTTAGTTGGTATTATTGATGCTGACCTTGGAACTATAAATAATGGAGATTTAACTTCTAGTGAACGTAATTACCAGATACTTCACCAAGTAGGAGGAAGAGCTGGAAGAGAAAAGAAAAAAGGCACTGTATTATTACAAACATATTATCCAGATAATATGTTATTTAATTATCTTAAAAATAATGATGATCAGTTTTTTAATTATGAGCTAGCCACTAGAGAATCACAAAATATGCCACCTTTTACCAAAATGGCTTCAATAATTTTATCAGGCAAAAGTGAATACCAAGTGCTTGAAATAGCAAAAAAACTAGTTGCAATTGCGCCAAAAACTTCAGCTAGAATATTAGGTCCGTCTAGTGCTCTAATGTCTAAATTAGCAGGAAAATTTCGTTATCGAATTTTAATTATTACAAATAAGCAATTCAATCTACAAAAATTTCTAAGAATATGGCTCAACTCTATAGAAATACCTTCCTACTGCCATTTAAAGATAGATATAGATCCTAAAAATTTTTATTAATATCTTTCCAAATGAATAGATATTTCGTAATATATAATAAATTTTGGTTATTTTTATGACAGGAAAAAGTAAGAAAATCTATACAAAGATACTTTCATTTTTATCATATCAAATAAAAATAATTGATAGGATAAAAAAGCAACTTATAGAAAACAAAACTTCTCTCTGTCTAAATAGCATTAATCAGTTACAAGAACATACTAAATATTTTTCTATTGAACTAAAAGAAAATGAGCAAAAAATTAATATATTACATCATTTAGAATCTAATTCATATAGAACAAATATTGTTATATCTAAGCTTGTTTCATTATTAAGCAATGGACTGCTTGAAATAAACATACCTGCTGAAATATCAGTAAGAGTTAAAACTCCTTACTCTATAATGCAAAAAGCTCAAAGAAAAAAAGTAGATTTTAAAAAATTATCAGATGTTGTTGCAATCCGAATTATAGTTTCTACTGAAAACGAATGTTATAATATATTAAAACTTATTTCTAATTTAGATGGATTAATTCTAGGAAAGTTTAAAGATTATATCAAAAATCCTAAAAAGAATGATTATCAGTCAATACACGCGATTGTATTTATAAAAACAATAAAGCAGCGAGCAGAAATACAAATACGTACAAAGGAAATGCATTATGTAGCAGAAAAAGGTAAAGCTGCTCATTATAAATATAAGGAAGAACAGAAGCAAGAATATCAAAAGCTTTTAGAATTATATGCAAATGATTAAATGTGGTGGCCACAGCCGGAATCGAACCAGCGACACAAGGATTTTCAGTCCTTTGCTCTACCAACTGAGCTATGTGGCCATAAATAATCCTAACGGATTTTAAAAATGCTAAGATTCCTTATAATTAATTAATGAGTCTTTGTCTACCAATTTATTCAAATATATTACAAATCTTACAATTTAGGTTTCGTCGCATCTGAGAGTTAGGTTGTGGTTTGTATAGGGAATAGTGTTTACAGGTTGCTTATTCGGTCATGAGAAGATTAAAGAGTATCGTCAAGTTAAGAGAGGTTTAATATAAGTATTGCAAAATATAGCTTAACAAATTGGGCGTTTAACACTTGTTATTTATAGAAATTGCCTCATCTTAGATTATGAATTTTACTTAAACAATTTACCTAAACCACCTCGCATAAGGCTTTTTTGATCCATATTGCTTGCTTTTTTCATAAAACCACTAATTTGTTGAAATTGTTTTAATAAAGTATTTATTTTCTGAACTGATGTTCCTGAGCCATCTGCAATACGTTTTCTGCGTGAAGCATTTAATAAATCTGGATTTTTCCGTTCTTTTTTAGTCATCGATAAAATTATAGCAACCTGATGATCTATAATTTTACTATTTAATTTCGATTGGTCTACTTTATCCATAATTTTATTAATACCTGGCAACATACTAAGCATATTACCAAACCCTCCTAATTTCTTAATACTCTTTATTTGATTTAAATAATCTTCTAGATCAAACCTACCTTTTTTAAGTTTAGCAGCAGTCCTTTCCGCTTCTTGGCGATCAATTACGCCAGCAGCTTTTTCAACGAAAGCAACTATATCCCCCATGTCTAATATTCTAGAAGCAATACGTTCTGGGTCAAATTCTTCTAAATCTGCTAATTTCTCACCAGTGCTTAGAAATTTAATTGGTTTATTAGTAACATGCTTAATGCTTAGAGCAGCCCCCCCTTTAGAATCACCATCAACACGAGATAAAATTACTCCTGTAATACCTAACTTTTGATTAAAATTATTAGCAATTATTACAGAATCCTGACCGGTCATTGCGTCAACTACTAAAATTGTCTCTGTAGGTAATATTAAATTTTTGATATTTAATGCCTCCTCCATCATTAAGCCATCAATCTGTAATCTCCCTGCTGTATCATAAATCACAATATCATATGCTGATAATTTTGATTCATGCAAAGCTCTCCTAGTAATATCAATAGGATTTTGCCCTGTAATCACTGATAAACAATCAATGTCAATAGATTTACCAAGAATCGTTAATTGTTCTTGAGCGGCTGGTCTATATGTATCAAGAGACACTAATAGTACTTTTTTATTTTGATTTTTTAATTTTAAAGCTAGCTTAGCACTTGCGGTAGTTTTACCACTACCCTGCAACCCAACCATTAAAATATTTACTGGCGGTATAGACTTTAATTGTAAGCTTGTTTCTTCTTTCGATGAAGATAGAATATTAATTAATTCTTTATGAATAATATTAATTACCATTTGTCCAGGAGATACGGATTTTATTATCTCCTGTCCTAAGGCTTTTGATTTAACTTCTGCAATAAAATCTTTAACTACGGGTAGTGCAACGTCCGCTTCTAAAAGTGCGATTCGAATGTCACGCATGGTTTCATTGATTTGCTCTTCTGATAGAGCTCCACTTCTTGTTAATCTATCAAATATTTTGGTTAGATTTTGAGTTAAAGTTTGAAACATAACTAAGATTTAATATTATTTAGTTAAATTATTATCCTATCACATTTATTGAGAATAGCTAGAATTTAGGTTATACCAAAACAGCATTATCGCAACTTACCTATAGCTCTACAAACTATACACAAATTTTGTGGATAAGTTTGTGAATAAAAGGTGAATAATACTCTTAGATACCCCTTAGCTAAGGTAGTTACTCATTTCATTATCGTAACATAATATTATCATTATTGCCTATACTATCAGTAAAACTTAAGATATAATCAATCAATTTACCAGAAATAAAACCTTTAGTATATATCTAGAAGCATTTTGTGTATAACTTTGATGATAACTAATGAATTTTAATTAAATTTTTAATAAATTATGAAGCAAATTCACATAATTTCCATTGGAAAGCTTAATAATAATTATAAAGGGCTAGAGAATCATTATCAAAAACTAATAAAGCATAATTTAAAATCTACAGAAATTTCTTATGCAAAAAAACTTCCTCCAGAACAAATTAAACAATTTGAAGCTAAGTTAATTGATCAATACTTAGATAAAAAATCTTACAAAATAGTTTTAAACGTACTTGGAAAAGACTATACTAGTCAAGAATTTACAAAATTAATAGACTTTAGATTGCAGTTAAATCAAAATATTCAATTTATAATCGGCGGAGCTTTTGGCTTAGATAAAGCTATAATTGATAAAGCAAATATTCAGATTAGTTTATCGAAAATGACGATGACACATCAAATGACAAAAATACTATTATTAGAGCAAATATATTGTGCCCAGACTATTTTAGAAAATCATCCTTATCACAAGTAATATTTAGGTTAATATGAATATAATTAGAATAATTTGCTTTCTTGTAATATTAACAGGTTTCTCTAATCAAGATTTTAATAAAAAAAATGCTGAATTTATTAAATTATTGAAAGATACAAAAATTACAGTCGTTGCACCAGCTTCTGGAACAAATGCACAATTATTATCAGATTTAAAGCAAATTAATTCATTAAAATTAGATATTTCTAATCATTGTTTCGACGGTACAAAAAGTGATTTTCATTCTCACTGTGATGAAATACGATATAAGTGCTTAAAAAATGCCTTACTTAATGATTCAAGCAATATAATATGGGCGCTACGAGGTGGATATGGTTCAGCAAAATTAATCAGTAATTTACATAAGATACCAAAACCTATAAAAGAAAAAATCTTTATAGGTTTTAGTGATATGACGGCTCTACATATTTTCCTATCCCAAGAATGGGGGTGGAAAACTATTCATGGTAATGGCATAATTGAAATATTAAAGCCTGAAAAAGATCGTGAGAATTTTATTAAAATAGCTAAAATAATTTCTGGTCAACAAGAAGCTAGTATAAAGGAGCTATCTGCTATTAATTCAGTAGCTGAATCTATTAAATCTGTTACAGGTAGTCTTACTGGAGGTAACTTAACAATTGTACAAACTTCTCTAGGAACAAGCTGGCAAATCAAAACTTCCGAAAAGATAATATTCTTAGAAGACGTTGATATCAAACCTTATCAATTGGATAGGGCTTTATATCATTTAAAGCAAGCGGGAATATTCAATCATATAAATGCTATCATATTTGGAGTATGTGGAAATGATAGTAATGATATTATGAAAGTTCTAAAAGATTTTGCTGGCCATCTAACTATACCTGTTTTTAAATCCAACAGATTTGGTCATGAAAAATTTAATGATCCTATTATTTATAATACTCCTTCAAAAATTATACCGTCTATACCGTCTAATAATAGTAGGTTTGAATTAATTATGAAATTATAATATGATTTAGGTATACTTCTAATACTTAAAATTGATACAAAAAATACACTTGTCATCTTGAACTTATTTTAGGGTCTATTAGATTCTCAATAATTTTGTCATGATGTTTTTGATGCTCTTCTTATTTTCTTAAAAAAATTTTTCATTAATTTTTCAGCACAATCTGATAATATATCGCTATATATTTCAGGACGATGAAAACAGGATTTACTACTAAAAAAACTCTCCCCATGCTCAACCCCACCTTGTTTAGGATCGCTTGCTGCATAAAATAATCTTGATATTCTAGAAAATGATATTGCAGCAGCACACATCATGCATGGTTCTAAAGTAACATATATATCATGATTTTGTAAATTTTTTTGTGACAAAATTTCAGATGCTTTATTTATTGCAACAATTTCAGCATGTAATAAAGAGTTGCTGCGCTGCTCAACCATATTATGACTTCTAACAATAATTTTATTAGCTGTTCTATCGACTATAACTACCCCTACAGGTATCTCGTCTTGATCATTAGCAATTTGCGCTTGTTTTAACGCTTCTTGCATAAAAAAATTATTGAAATCTGATTTAACCCCGGATATTTTCACGATAATTAACCTTCTCTTCATATCCATAAGGATCTAAGTGAATAATTATTTCTCCTCCTGGAAATTTTGACAATAAAGCATTACTAATTTGATCACTAATATAATGGGAAGTATATAAAGACATTCCGCCATCCATTTCAATATGACATTGAATAAACGGCTTATCTGCAGCATATCTAGTTTTCATTTCATGAACTCCTTTTACTTCTTTAAACTTACCTATTATATTAAGAATTGCTCTTCTATCCGCTTCTGAAAATTCTTGATCAACAAGGTTTCTAAAAGCTTTTCTAAATAATCCATAAGAAGCATAAATTATATATAGTGAAATAGCAATTCCAGATAACCCATCTACAAACCAAAACTTAGTGCTTAAATTTATAGAAATAACTATAGAGAAATTTGTTATTAAATCAGTAAAGTAATGCAGCTTGTCTACTTTAGTAATTTCTGCTCCAGTTTTTTTTATCACGTAAGTTTGGTATAAAAGTAAGATAATAGTCAGAATAATACATATATACATTACCCGAATACCATAATCTAAATTAGTGGGAACAGATTTTTCTAATAAAGATCTAACAGAAGAAATACAAGTTAGTACACCAGAAATACAAAAAAATATTGCTTGAGAAAAAATTGTTAAATCCTGAATTTTTTCATGTCCAAACCTATGATGATAATCTGGTGGTTTTAGGGCAAAACTAAGGGCTATCAAATTAATAAAAGAAGATGAAAGGTCTAGCATCGAATCAATTACAGATGCTAAAATTGATTGAGATTGAGTAAAAAACCAAGCATAAGATTTAATAACTAGAATTATTACAGCTACGCTACATGCTGCATAAGAAGCAGATTTAATTAAAACTTGACGCTCTATGGTCATATATATGTTTTCAATTTGTTTCAAATTATATAATAGGTAATAGATAAATTTATAACTAACTACCCACTACTCCACTATATTATAACTTTTAGCTCTGTCAAACTTTACTATTATTACTTGACTAATATACAATAATACAACTAATATTAGAAATATTAATTTAATTAATTAACTTTTTAATACTAAAATATCCACATTTTTATAGATTCTTTATAAAAATTCCAAATTACTATTCCAAATTACTATTCCAAATTATAAGTTTATTATGTCAAAGGATATAAATACTGGTATAATTATAATTTATAAAAAAATATATGGTTATTATGAAATCAATAGCTAAACTTACAATTATTATTTTAGCATCAACAATGCTTCAATCATGTTCTAGTGATATGAATAAGCAAGGCGCCGGCACTTTTCTCGGCGGAGCTACAGGAGCCATAATAGGCGCTCAATTTGGTAAAGGTGAAGGACGTATAGTAGGAGCAGGCCTAGGAGCTGTTGCAGGAGCTCTTATTGGCGGACAAATTGGTAAACAACTAGATGAAAATGATAAAAGATTAATGCAGCAAACCTCTCAGAGAGCATTAGAAAGCAGCGCCAGTGGCCATTCTGTAGAATGGCGCAATCCTGATTCTGGCCACCATGGTTATGTCACACCAACTAATACCTATAAAAGCAACTCTGGAGAATATTGTCGTGAATATACTCAAACTGTTAATATAGGTGGTCAACAAAAGCGAGCTTTTGGTAAGGCTTGCCGTAAACCAGATGGTCATTGGCAAATTATTAACTAATAAGTTGTTTAATACCTAGGATTATAGGGTACATAACGACCTGATAAGGTTGTCATGTACCCTATAATCCTAGGTATTAAACTCTTTTATAATAGATAATTATTAAAACTAAATGCCTTCATATAACCTTATATTAAACACTCCAACATGTCTATACCACCAGAAGAAAACTCTATATTAGTAAAATTTAATAATGTCTCTAAAAGATTTGGAGCAAAATTACCATTAACTAATGTTAGTTTCACTCTCAGAAAAGGACAAGTTACTACATTAATTGGCCCAAATGGCGCAGGAAAAACAACAATTGCTAGACTAATATTAGGGTTAGATAAACCATTTTCAGGCAATATATTTATTAAACAAAACTTAAAAATTGGCTATGTACCACAAAAATTAGATTTTTCTTCAAACTTACCAATGACTGCTAAAAAATTTCTGTGTTTATTAACTAAGAATAAATCCAATAATTATCCAGAACTATTTAATTTTGTTAAGTTAGAGAACTATGAAAACCAGGATATTTCTGAACTTTCTGGAGGGCAATTTCAAAAACTAATTTTAACTTCATCGTTGCTAGACAAACCAGACTTAATTGTTTTAGATGAACCAATACAATCATTGGACGTAGCAAGCCAGCAAGAATTTTATAAATTAATAAATAAAATAAAAAAAGAGTTAAATATAACTATTTTCATGATTTCCCATGATTTATTTACAGTAATGAAAAATTCTGATCAAGTTATATGCTTAAATGGCCATATATGCTGTAGTGGAAAACCCAATGAACTAGATGGAAATCAAGAATTTTTAGATACGTTATCAGCTATAGGCTTCTATACACATCATCACGATCATAAGCACTAAAAGAGCATTATCACAATTTTCAAAGAATGGGGCCCCGTACTATTCTAATATATGTATATTAGAATAGTACGGGTTTATATTATGGTACAACGCTTGTACATTTATCACTAGTATCACTAGATATCATATTAACAATATCAGGAGCTTTAAATAATATTATAACACCTGCAACAATCACTAGAGCTACTTCCCATTTTAACTGACCTCTAAGAGTTTGAATCCCTAGAACAACTACACCAATTATTGCTATACCACGGGCTGTATTACCACGAAATACTCGAATCATTTTACAAAATGTCTCACCTATAGGATCACTAACAGACGTAGCAAAAGCATCGTTTGCTGAAATAATTAGAGCAATCCCGCAAAACATAAAAAATAAACGCCATGCTAGGTTACTATCAAACTGCATTGAATCAATTTTAAGAATATTCATTTTTACCTCTATTTAACTACTTAGATTATTTGAATGCAGATTCTATACTGCAACTACTCACTATTCAAGAAGTTAATTAGATTTTTATTAATATTGTTTGGAAATGTTCGTTTGAAATAAAAATATCATGTTATTTTAGTAAAAATAGACTTTGCTTTAGTAACAGAAGCTTCATAGAGCAAGTAGTTAAACTACTTGCTCTGATTTAAGAGACTAAGGAGTTGTACATTTATCACTAGTATCACTAGATATTATATTAACAATATCAGGAGCTTTAAATAATATTATAACACCTGCAACAATCACTAGAGCTACTTCCCATTTTAGCTGACCTCTAAGAGTTTGAATACCTAAAACAACTATACCAATTATTGCTATACCACGCGCTGTGTTACCACGAAATACTGCAATCATCTCACAAAAAACTTCGCCTATAGGGTCACTAACAGACGTAGCAAAAGCATCGCTTGCTGAAATAATTAGAGCAGCGCTACATAGTATAAAAAATAAACGCCATACTAAGTTGCTATCAAACTGCATTGAATCAATTTTAAAAATATTCATTTTTACCTCATTAACCTTGTTAATTAATAATGTTAAGTAAATTCTATATTCTAAATGCTAAATATTCAAAGCTGTTTATCGATATATTGCGTTAATTACTAATAACTACAGAATAGATGTGATATTCTAGTAACAATATAATTCATCCCCAATTTTTATCTCCCTAGAACATATACAAAAGTAAACAAAAATAACCATATTACATCTACAAAATGCCAATACCATGCCGCAAACTCAAACCCCAAATGACCATTACCTTTAGCAAAATCCCCTCTTTTAGCTCGAAAGTAACAAACTATTAAAAATATTGTCCCTATTATTACATGGGCGCCATGAAAACCAGTTGCTATAAAGAAGTTAGATGGGTATATTCCATCTTTAAAACTAAAGGCAGCATGATAATATTCGTAAGCCTGCATTACACTAAAAAAAACACCAAGTATTATAGTAAGACCTAAGGCTGTTATACAATCTTTAATATTGTTCTCTTCAATCGCATAATGTGCCCAAGTCACTGTTGTTCCAGATAATAAAAGTATTAGGGTGTTAATGAATGGAATATCAAAAGGATCAAATGTTTTAATATTTTCAGGAGGCCATATACCTAACTCTACAACCCATACTCCATCCAACACCCCACTAGGAAAAAGACTTGATTTAAAAAATGAACCAAAGAATACTGCAAAGAAAGCTATCTCAGATAAGATAAAGAGTGCCATACCTATTCTTAGCCCTGCTCTTACTTTTTGAGTATGGAACTTCCCTACTAATCCTTCTTGAATTACTTCTTTCCACCATACATACAAACAAACAACTACTGAAATAATACCTGCTATAAAAGTATATTCACCAAATTTATAACTATGCATAAACATTATCCCTCCTATTGCTAAAAGCAATAGAGCAAACGATGTTAAGATAGGTAATGGGCTTGGGTCAACAATATGAAAAGGATGATTTTTTTTCTCTAAAAATGCAAAATTATTATTAGTAACAGACTCATTTAGCATAAATAAAAACTCGTAAAAAATTATAAATGTGCATTATAATGAAAAATACTCATTATAATTAGTCTTTCACTTAGGTTGTAATATTTATAGTCAATTCAGATAAATTAGAGTGCTGGAACGACAGACTGAACACTTCTCATCAATTGACTAATACCTAGCGCTGAAATATTTTTGTGATATTATTGAAATGTATTTTATAATCAGTAAGCAATTATGTCTACAAAATCCTCCATTAATGAGGTAGAGTTAAGAAAATTCAATAAAATTTCTAACCAGTGGTGGAAAAAAAATGGTGAATTTAAAATCCTGCATCAAATAAACCCTATTCGTATTTCTTATATTCTAGATAAGATTAAATATCATTTTACAGATAATGATAACAACTTAGAAATATTAGATGTAGGATGCGGTGGTGGATTAGTTACTTCTGGATTATCTCAACACACGCAAAATTTAAATAACTTTACTATTACTGGTATAGATGCTATTCAAAATAATATTGATATAGCTACTGAATATGCAAAACAACAAAACTTAATTATTAATTATTATAAGTCAACTACAGAAGAATTAATAGAATCCAGCAACAAAAAATATGATGTTGTATTATGTTTAGAAGTAATTGAACATGTAGATAATATTGAATATTTCATCGAAAATCTTTCTAATTTAGTTAAATCTAATGGAATAATTATAATCTCCACAATTAATCGCACCTCCAAAGCCTATATATTGGCTATTATTATGGCAGAATATATTTTAAAATGGGTAAGAAAAGGAACCCATGATTATAATAAATTTTTAAAACCATCAGAAATAAGTTCCATATTTAATAAAAATAATATTGAACTTAAAGAATTAAAGGGCTTGTCTTATAATCTCATAAATAATGATTGGCAATTAAGTGAGGACATAGAAATAAACTATTTTGCTTATTTAACGCCAATAAATAAAGAATAACCAGAAACCATTTCGTCCCTTGTTATAAAATAGTTTAAACTACGCTTTATTATTCTCAATTAAATATAATTATGAGTACATAATTCAAAAAGATAGTACAAGTCTGCCTTAAAATACCATTTTCCTTTAATTAATACCAATATGCATAATATTGGAGGTTAGTTATGAAAAATACTGTGAGATGATATTATTACTCACTCATGTTACGCACTAAGCTGTAATAGCATTCATATTATGTAATTCCTTAAAAGCAGATTGATTAGCTTTTACCAATAACTTATACTTTATAGCAAAATGATTAAGCTTAGTTTTGATTTTCAGTTTCTCCAATTTCCAATAAGCCACGAGTTCTGAAGAAATATGGTTACTCTGTGAGCGAATAACCTTAGTTGGAGATTTAGCTAAACTAGCGTTTTGCTTCATTGAGTTATGGTATTCTTCGATTCGCCACCTTTTTTGGTAGAGTTCGTAGAAACGTGGCACTTCTAAGCTTAAATCATTAGTAATCAAGTATAATGTACCTTGCATACCGTTTTCGTTTGTGAAAACTTTTTTAAGTAGCTTGACTGAAAAATCAACCTCTTTTAGCCAAACTGTTTAAGGAAGTCATTTAAAAGGCATTAATTTACTCTCTTGCTTGATTCGCTATGGAGATATAAGTTTTCCTGTAAGTTATGAAGTGATAACAAAAGATATAAGATTTTGTGATATAGAGAGCAAAAAAGAAAAGCGTAAGTCTAGCATTAATAAAAA
>JAJIYR010000124.1 GCA_020881085.1 Rickettsia endosymbiont of Bryobia graminum
CGAAAAGCAATTTATACGACTAATGCTATTGAATCAATTAATCGTCAGATCAGAAAAATTATTAAAAATAAAGGGGTATTTCCAGATGATAAATCAATTCAAAAAATAATATTTTTAGCATTGACAAATGCTTCTAGGAAATGGACAATGCCAATCAAGAATTGGGCCATGGCTTTAAATCAATTTGCCATACTTTGTGATGCTAATTTACAAACTTGGGCAAATGGAGAAATCGTACTTACACAAAGAATCTGACAGACCCTTTTCTAATAAAGAATTTTGTTCCAAACGATTTTTTAATCCTTGAAAATCAATTACCTTCGCATCTTGTTCTTGGCAAGCACAGGTAAAAATATACTGTCGTTCATCTGTAACTTTTTGAATACATTGTCCACAAATGCCTTTCATCATACATTGCATAGGAGAATTAACACTGACTATCAGAGGAATAATATCGCTAAAATATTCATTTTTAATATTATTTATATCTTGGGCTATTCCGCCAAAATTTGTAGAAATTATTCTATCAACAGGAACAGGTGGTTTATTGGAATAAGCCATTTTAATTGAGTCAATAATATTGCCTTTAATACTAATATCACCAGGTCTATTTTTTGTTAAAATTCCTTCTTCGCAAGACCATATTACTATATCAGAGAAACTCTCTATTTTTTCTTGATAAAATCTATCTTGTAAATTTTTATAACCAGCAAAATAAGTAATTTTACAATTATTATCTTTTAAAGATTTAGCAACAGTGCATAGAACAGCATTACCTAAACCATTACCTATAAGAATTATATTACTATTCTTTAGTATTTCGGTTGGTTTACCATTAGGACCCATTAAGACTATTCTATCATTTATCGATAAAGATCTACATAATTTGCTAGATTTACCATTATTCCAGATTATTAAATGGATTAGTCTTTCTTGATGGTTTACATAAGCCCCAGTAACAGCTATAGGCTCCATAATTTCTGAAATATTATTGGAGTAATTTTGCAAACGGAAGAATTGTCCTGCCTGAAAATTTTCAGTTGCAAGAGGAGAATGTATAACTAATTCAGTTATTTTATCTGATAAAATATTAATTTCTTGAATAGTGCTAGTCATTAGATAAGTAAGTTTAGCAAAGAAATCTAGATAATTACCTGAGAAGTTAGGTGGTATGGAAATAAGTTTTTGGCCAATAAATTTATATCCTTCTTTGCTACTTGCTAAAGCTTTTACTACACTACCAGCAGATTCAGGATTACAATCTCCAAAATAAGTTATATTCGAATATATTACCCTATTATTAACATAAAGATTTTTGAGAAAATCGCTTTGGCTTTCTGTCCCTATAGCTACAATGACAGTTCTAGCTTTTATTTCTTTTTTGGTGCCTAAATTATCAAATTCTATTGATTTAGTATAATTATATTCATCAACATTAATAGCTATAGGAATCATATCTTCAATGAATTTGACGCCAGCTGCCATTGCATACATTATTTCATCAGGATTTAATTGATAAGCATGGGAGTTTGTTAATTGACCTCGATAGTAAATGGTTGTTCCTCCTAATTCATCAAGAATTTTTTTAACTGATTCTTGATCTTGAGCTTTCTCAAATAATTTAGCGTGAGTAATAAATTCTTCAGCTATTAAACGATCTTCTTCTGTCCAATTTAATTCAGTATATTCTTTACCGTTTTGATATATTGATTTTTTATATTTCTTATAAAATTTCTCTACTTGTAATTTATAATAAAGTAAAGTTTCAGTTGCTACGTCAGTAGAAGTAAGGCCCGCTCCTATAACAACAATCGGCATTCTAATAAGTAAGTTAGTGATAGATTTCTCTAAAAAAGCTCCTCCTGATTGCAATGTCATTAAAATATCGGAAGCTGTTCTAACTCCCTTTGCCAGAAAATTTTCTGCCTTAATCATCTTAGGCTTCCCTGCCCCTATACATAAAGCTATATGATCAAATCCTAAATTGAATGCTTGATCTATTGTTAGATTACTACTGAGATTTACTCCATCTAATATTTTAAAATTACTATTACGTTGTAGTACCAGACGTAGTAAGGTTAGATTATTTTTATCCCACCTGGAAGTAATACCATATTCTGCTACTCCACCAAAACCTCTTGGTATTTTCTCCGATAAATTACTGGTAAAATCATGCCAGTATTGTATCGATTTATTAATATCAAAAGGTAAAGGAGTAATTTTTAACCCATCAATCGCCACTACATTATGACCATCTCTAAGTAAATAATAACTTAAGCTAAAACCAGCAGGCCCAAGCCCTGTAACTAAGATTTTATAATTAGTAGGTGCACTAGGTAATGGATTAGAGATATTAATAGGGTTCCAATTAGTAAGTAGCAAATATATCTCAGCACCATAAGGAAGCTTTAATGTTTCTTGTAAAATATTTGATTCTACTAATGGAATATCTACAGGTTCTTGTTTTTGATAGATGCAGGAATTGATACAATCACTACAAATTCTATGTCCAGTAGCTGCTACCATTGGGTTATCAATCATAATAATGGCAAGAGCAGCTAGATTAAAGCCTTTTGATTTTACATAATTCATCTCGGAGATTTTTTGCTTAAGCGGACATCCTGGTTTTGTTTTGTCAATCTCGCTACTGCTGAAGGATTTGTATGTCGGCATGGGGTTCAGATCCTCACTTACTTCCATGTACGCGCCGATCCTGCAGTCTGCGCCTCCTTCAAATCCCTCAGTATTAGTCGGTTTGGAAGGAGAATTAGCATTGTTAGATAAACCTTTAGAACAAGAATCCTTATTTAGCTTATGGCAGTAAATACAATAATGGGCATGGTTTAAAGCCCTATCTAGATTGAATTCAGGGTCAAAAAAATCAAAATTAGATCTTACTCGTTTTTTATAGTAATTTATTTTATTGGTATCTATGAGATTATCTTTATCAATTTTGCTTGGTACAGAAAATAATATATTATGGTTATTGTTATGTACCATAAAAGCAGCATATTTAGCAGCTTGATCAAGTTCAACAGAATGCTTTTCTTCATTTAACTGCCACTTGGTTATATGATTAGCAAATGTTTTCTCAGTGAAATCTTCTCCTAAGATCTTTTCTAGAAAGTTTGATACTTCATCAATATTAATCTCTTTTAGCTTATTCTGAGGATATTTTTTTATAGCCCATCGTTGGACAAATTTCCTCTTACACTCATAAATTATATCAAAATCTTTATGGTCTTGCCTTAATTTGCTGATTTCTTCTTCAATATTAAAAAACTCAGCTAAAAAATCATCTAAAATAGGAGAAATTTCTAATAGAAAATTTGAATAGAAATCTTGATTAATTTGATTGGAATTGCTTCTTAATAATAAAAGATTTTTATATAGATTATGGTCGTGGTCCTGTAAAAATTTCAAGAAAATTTGGTCTAACTTTTTTAGACCTTCTAGTGTGTATAGTTCAGTAAAATTTAAGCCAAAAGCAAGGTTCATAGATAATAATCTTTAAAAGAGTATCTATAATTATAGATACTCTTTAATGAGTGTAATATAAATTATATACCGACAGAAGAACTGATCCATTCTTTAATTTTATCTTTTGTCAATACTCCAACTTTGGTCTCTACTGCTTTACCATTTTCAAATATCATCATAGTAGGAATACTGCGAATTCCATATTTTGAAGGTGTTTCAGCATTATTATCTATATCTACCTTAACAATTTTTATTTTTCCTTTTAATTCCTCATCTTTAGATAATTCTTCGATTGTAGGAGTTAACATTCTGCAAGGTCCACACCATTCTGCCCAAAAATCAACTAATACAGGTATAGTTGATTTCAATACTTCTTTTTCAAAAGAATCATCTGTTATATTATCTGCCATATATTCCTTAATTATTTAATTATTAACTTTAATCAGCTATTTGATTAGCTATCCTAATTACGGATTAACCTAAATTATTATAGACATATATATGCTTTTTTTAAAATAAAAAGGGTTAATTATAATAATAAAAATAATTTTAATTTATAGTTGACAATAAAAATCTTATGTAATATCGTCTGATTTCAATAGTAACAGTATAATCACGTAGGTAAAATTTCAACCATAACCCTTCTAAACTTATAATCTCAGACTTGCGAGTATGGATTCATCTTGGCTGTAGTGATCAAGAAAAATTTCATGCGCAATTAGTTAGTTTTAATATTGAATTAGAATTCAAATCTCTCCTAAAAGGAACCAAGACTGATAAGCTTGAAGATGTAATATGTTATTCTCAGCTTGTTAAACATATAAAATCCTTTTGCCAAAACAAAAAATTTAATCTTATAGAGTACTTAGTGGTAAAAGTTCATACTGCTCTTAGTAAATCTTTATTACAATATTCTGATATTATTAAATATCTAACAGTAACAGTTCATAAAATTTCTACTCCTGCTCCAGATCTTCATGGTGGAGCTATTTTCACTTATTGCTCTAATATTAGAGGAGAAAGTCAATGATTTACATTAGTCTTGGATCTAATTTAGGAGATCGTATTAATAATTTAAGAGTAGCTGCTTATTTACTGACTAAGAAATATTTACGTAATGTTAGAGTATCTATGGTAATTGAAACGGAAGCGATTTTACCTGATAATGCTCGTTCAGGTTGGGATAAGCCATTTTTAAATATGATAATTGAAGGTAATACTGATTTATCGCCAAAGGAATTATTAGCAACTATCAAATCCATTGAATTTGAAATGGGAAGACCAGCCTTTTCCCAAAAATGGCATCCTCGTATTATTGATTTAGATATTTTATTATGGGATGAACATGAAATTAATACTCATGATTTAATTATTCCCCATCCAGAAATAAATAATCGACCATTCCTCCAACATCTTTTAGCTGTTATGGGAGTACAACCTTGGCATATGGTACCAATAACAAACTCATTTAGTAAAGCTCTAGTGCTTTATCCTGCATTTGTTGGAGTTGTTAATATTACTAGTGATTCTTTTTCAGATGGTGGGTTATTTAATCAGCCAGATAAAGCAATAGAGCAAATATATAAATTAGTAAGTGATGGAGCTAGTATACTGTTCGTAAATGAAGGGTTGCAAAGATAGGAGAGCTATTGTAGAGTTTAGGACATTGTGAGTAAGAATGTATTGACAGAAGAACAAAGAGAGGAGTTGAAGGAACGTCATAAGACAGAACAAGAGGGACGCATAGGTGATCGTATTAAGGCAGTTTTGATGTATGACGATGGGTATAGTAATGTAGAGATTGCTAAGGTACTACTCTTGAGCCACGAAGCGATAAGAAAACATATTGTTGATTATCAAAAAGCCAATAAGCTTAGTACCGACAATGGGTGTAGCGCAAGCAAATTAAGTGATGGTGAGAAGACAGAATTAGTGACTCACCTAGAAGCAAATAATTATGTTTATGCGAAAGATAT
>JAJIYR010000125.1 GCA_020881085.1 Rickettsia endosymbiont of Bryobia graminum
TCGTCAAATATTTAGACAGTGTCCACAGGTAAAGAAACAATTATGGGGTGGAGAATTTTGGACTGATGGATATTTTACGAGTACGGTAGGTAAGCATGGAAATAAGAATATGATAGGAAAATACGTAAAAAACCAAGGCAAGGAATATAAGAAACTGCATGAGGATCATCAGCTAGCTTTCTTCTAAAATACCCCGCTGCTTGCGGTGGGGATTACTTTTATTAGTATAATAATAATTATAGGTATTTATAGCTTTCGACTGGTTAAGCAAAGAGGTAAGTAAAAGAATTATCAAAGGGATAATACTATGGATAATAATCATAATGACTTATCTAAGAATTATATAAAATTATGGTGGCGTAGCATTGATCAGCAAATGATTATAGCTTTAGTTATTTTATTTGCATTTAGTTTAATGTTAGTTACTACTTCAGGATCCGCAGTAGCTAATAGAATAGGGCTTAGTGAGCATTATTTTTCTTCAAGACAAATAATATATCTTTCTGTAGCTTCTATATTAATTGTCTTCTTTTCATGTTTTTCAACAAAATGGTTAAAACGGTTTTCTATACTAGGATTTATCACTTGTCTAATATTATTAATTTTAGTTAAGTTTTACGGTTATGAGGTTAAAGGAGCAACTCGGTGGGTCACTATTCTTGGTCTTTCTATGCAACCGTCAGAGTTTATTAAGCCATTTTTCATTGTAATAGCTGGTTGGATCTTATCACTTAAATTTAAAATAAATTTCCCAAGCTTTTCTATTTGTTTGCTTCTATATAGTATTGTAGCTTTTCTTCTAGTTATTCAACCGGATTTTGGTATGTTAGTAATGATTACCACTATTTTGGGAATACAGTTTTTTTTAGCAGGGATGCCGATATTTTGGATTATTCTTGCTGGTTTTATGTCTATAATAGGGGTTACTGTTGCTTATTTTTGGCTACCCCACGTTACAAAAAGAATTAATAGTTTTTTAGATCCTGATAGTAGTGAAAATTATCAAGTTGGTAAATCAATTCGAGCGTTTGAACATGGTGGGTTATATGGTATTGGTCCTGGTGAAGGGGCAGTAAAACAAGTGTTACCTGACTCTCATACGGATTTTATTTTTGCGGTTGCTGGAGAAGAATTTGGAGCAATTATTTGTTTAATTATTATAGGTATCTTTGCTTTTATTGCAATCCGTGGTTTACTTAACTTAATCAATGAAGAGGATAAATTTATCCAATTAGCTGCTGGAGGAATTCTTGCTCAATTAGGTTTGCAATCTATAATTAATATGGGGGTTACTCTAAACTTATTGCCAACAAAAGGTATGACTCTCCCATTTATCAGTTATGGCGGGTGTTCAACTTTAGCTATAGCTATTGCTACTGGTATGTTACTTGGTTTTACTAAACATAAACCATCACTTGTTAAATATAGAATTCAAAATATTGATATATGAAGAGTATAATTGTTACAGGAGGAGGAACTGGTGGTCATCTGTTTCCTGCAATTGCTTTAGGTGATGAATTAATGGAGCTTAATTATGAAACACATCTTATTACTGATACTAGATGTGAAAAATACTTAACCTCAGATTTAAGACTAATTCCTCATATAATAAATTTTAGGTTATTATCTAATAATTTAATTGGTAAGTTACGATTAATATTATCATTAGTATATGTTACATTCAAATTAATGATACTCTATTTTAGAATATCCCCAGCTGCTATAATTGGTTTTGGAGGATATCCGACTTTCCCCCCTTTGCTTGCTGCTCTATTTTTACGTATTCCAATAATAATTTACGAACAGAATGCTTTTATAGGTAAAACTAATAAATTCTTTTTAAAATATGCTGAAAAAATAGTCCTTGCCTATCCAAAAACTAAAAATATTGAAGATACAATTAATGACAAAAAATTAGTTATTGGTAATATTGTTAGAGAAAGTGTTAAAAAATTAGCTGAAAAAAATGATTTTAGTCATCAGCCATTTAGAATATTGATTTTTGGTGGTAGTCAAGGAGCAAAAATCTTTTCAAGTTTGATACCTGAAGTGATTAGGAAATTAATATTAGAAAATCCAGATATTAAAATAGAGGTAACACAGCAAGCATTTTTAGAAGATCAGGCAAATATTGTTAAAATTTATAATCAACTAGGAATATCATATAAATTATCTAATTTTTTTAATAATATAGATCAGCAATATTCAAATCATGAATTAGTTATATCAAGAGCTGGAGCAGCAACCATTTCTGAGATTAGCTATATTGGTTTGCCGACAATTTTTATCCCATTGCCATCTGCTGCGGATAACCATCAGTTTTATAACGCCAAGGCTTTAGAAGATAGTGGAGCAGGGTGGTGTTTTGAACAAGATACAATTTCTGTAGAGAAATTAGCAAACCAGATATTAGAGGTGATAAGAAATCGTGATATATTAACACAGGTTTCTAGTAATTTATTACAAAAGAAAAACGATGGTAGTAAAATTTTAGCAAGTATAATAGAAAGAATGATAGAGTAAAGATCATTGATTATTGAAACTTTTGTTATTCTATAGTAGATTAAGTGTTTATTTTTCTAATTGACTACCATTATAGAGAACTTATATGCCACAGAAGATTATTATTATAATATTAGGATTATTTCTACTTTCTGGTTGTAGCGATAATTTTAGAGATTATTTTAAAAGGTCAGCTAATAATAAGCTAATAGATAGAAAAGGTTTTGAAGGCAGTAAGCGTGCACCGCTTTATAATAAGAAATATATAGCTACGGCTAAAAGAAATGTTGTGGAAGAAAATTTTGATGACGAGGAGGATTTATGTAGTGAGTTTGAAACTGAAACAGTTAATCCAATCATCCGTAGAAATCGAAAAATGTATCTTAAGATGGTACAGAAAGACGCAGATCGTATTAGAAAAGAGCAAGAAGAGATAGATGACCAAGGGTGTACTTTATTAGCAACGGCAAGTAACAAAGTTAATAGAAGAAACAAAGAAGATACCAATACTAAATTGCAAAAAGAATTAGACCATATTAAAGCAATGCTTCATGATACTAAGAAGGATTTAGAGAGGTATAAATGCCCTTCTGAAGCAGCTAAAAATATTAAAGATGAAAAAATAGAAAGTTCTGAGATTGTTTTGCCAAGTGAATTAAAATCAGAAAGGCAAACTATTAACCTAGAACCTGTTAGACAGAAAAGGTCAGTAATGAAAAATAAATTTATAACAGAAGGTTGTGAAGAGGATATCAATGATAATTCTAGAACTACAAAGAGAATCAATAATACTTTGATAGATGAGTATGAAAAAGCTGAATCTCCTCCTAGAGAAATTTAATAATAGCAGTCGTTTCGAGGTTCTTATAATTTTTGTTCATTTTGTATAATTCTAAAGTTTTAAGCAAAAAGCTTTCGTTCTTATATAAGATTTATCAAGATACTAGATTTTTCCTACAGTAATAAATTCAACTACTTTTTGTCAGTTTTTACATTTTGCTTTTAAATAAGTAATATTATTACTTTCAATAGGCATTTTCTTGCTTATATTTATATAATTTATGTGATAAGCCCCTTACCTACTGAGTATTATTTTCGATCAAATTATATTATTTTTTTCTTAACGATAGCACGTTGTTAAAGTTTTTGTTATAATAATACATGTATATTTGAAATTATTAATATACTGTTCGTAAATGAAGGGTTGCAAAGATAGGAGAGCTATTGTAGAGTTTAGGACATTGTGAGTAAGAATGTATTGACAGAAGAACAAAGAGAGAAGTTGAAGGAACGTCATAAGACAGAACGAGACGGACGCA
>JAJIYR010000126.1 GCA_020881085.1 Rickettsia endosymbiont of Bryobia graminum
TGAACAATTTTCAGAAGCAATAAACAAATTTTTCAGCAACATCGGCAATTATAAAGATAGGTTACGTACCTTAATAAACGATAATTTCCAAACTATTACCGTTAACCATTTCTTCAACTCTTCAAGTTAATTGAGTATACCATGTGATACAGCAGTACCATAACATTATGACTTTTGTGTATATATATTTGCTCATTCCTCCATATTATGCCGCAAGCGGCGGGGAATATACCCAAAAGAGATTTAAATTTTTAATTGCCTTATAGTTCAATGAAGTTATTGGACGTTTAAAATTAGGTTGATATATTAGGCTAATTGAAGCATTGTTAGTATACTTTTTAGGTATTTTATGGTATAGACTATACAAATTTATGTAATCTAAGAAAGTTATGGCAATATTACCTATTCTAACTGCTCCTGATACAAGATTAAAGCAAAAATCTCTACCTGTAGATAGAGTTACTGATGATGTTAGAAAATTTATGGATGATATGGTTCAAACCATGTATCATGATGGTGGAGTAGGGTTAGCGGCGATTCAAGTTGGGGTAAAGCAGCGCATATTAGTTGTTGATTTGCAAGATAATGATGATACCAAAAGAGAAGAAAATTTCTACCCATTATTTATTGTAGATCCAGAGGTGGTTGAAAAATCTCAGGAGTTGGTGGTTGCAACAGAAGGTTGCCTTTCATTACCAGAGCAGCAAATTGATATAGCTAGATCTGAATCTATTACTATAAAATTTTTAGATTATAATAATAATAAACAGCAATTACAAGCTGGTGGTTGGCTTGCTAGGGTTATTCAACATGAAATGGATCACTTAGAAGGTAAATTATTAATTGATTATTTAAGTGGTTTAAAAAAGGATGTTGCAGTACGTAAATTAAAAAAGTTAAAAAATAGCATTTTGTGAAAGTGATTTTTATGGGTACACCACAATTTGCTGTACCAACCCTTCTAAAGTTAATTAATTGCCAATCTCATCAAGTAGTAGCTGTATTTACTCAAGCTCCTAAATCAAAAGGAAGAGGGTTAAATACTATAGCGTCACCTGTTCATGAGGTAGCCTTACAATATAATATTCCAGTTTATATTCCTGTAACTTTAAAAACTCAAGAAGTAACTGATATAATTGAAGAAATTGAAGCAGATATAATAGTTGTGGTTGCTTATGGGTTTATAATACCTAAAGTAGTTCTTCAGTCTAAGAAATACGGCTGCCTTAATATTCATCCATCTAGTTTACCTCGTCATCGTGGTGCAGCTCCACTTCAACGTACTATTATTGAAGGCGATACAAAAACCTCTGTTTGTGTTATCCAAATGGATGAAGGATTAGATACAGGTGATATTATTTTACAAAAATCATTTTCTCTTTCTCCTAGAATAACATTAGTAGATTTACATGATAAATGCGCAGAATATGGAGCTGATTTATTATTAGAAGTGCTTAATAATATCGATAATTTACTAAAAATTCCTCAATTTATGGAGGGTATAACTTATGCCCATAAACTTACTAAAGAAGAAGGAAAAATTGATTGGCAAGAAAGTGCTTATAAAATTGATTGTAGGATTCGAGGTATGAATCCTTGGCCAGGAGTATATTTTGAATATAATAGCAAAATTATTAAAGTATTAGAGGCTGATTATAGTGATATAGCTAGTGAATTTATTCCTGGTACTGTGATTAATGATTCTCTGTTTATGGCTTGTAATAAAGGGGTTTTGATGATTAAAAAGTTACAACAAGAAGGAAAAAAAGCTCTAAATGTTGAAGAATTTTTGCGAGGAGTGGAAATTCCTGCTGGTACTATATTAAAGTAGATAATTATTCTTTATGAAAAAAATAAAGAGCTTTTCCAGAAGAGTAAGTAAAAACTTATCTAAGTTAAGTAAACAAATACTTATAGATAATCTACCCTTGTATAATTTTAATGAAGAACGTTTAAGTAATGTTAATAATTTCTTTGTTGAGATAGGTTGTGGTACTGGAGAACACTTAATTAATCAAGCAATTTTAAATCCACAAAATCAATATTTAGCGGCTGAGCCTTATTTAAATGGCATTATAAGGGTGCTAAAAGACATAGAAATAAACAAAATTAATAATATCCATCTTTGGGCTGATGATATTGATTTGATCTTAGATAAAATTCCTATGAGTAATGGTTTTTATATTCTATTTCCAGATCCTTGGTCTAAAATCAAACATATAAAAAGAAGATTAGTAAATCAAGATAGATTAAATTTGTTAATAGATAAATTAAAGATAGGAGGTTTTATTTATTTTGTTTCAGACATACAAGATTATTTTGATTCCGTAAAAGAATTGTTTGATAAAAGCAAATTATTAAAAATTGAATCTAACTTATATAATCAACCATATTGTGATTATATACAAACAAAATATCATAAAAAAGCTATACAAGAAAAGCGTGATGTACAATTTTTATTAGCATCAAAAATCATATGAAAGAGCAATTATGCTGTAATTTCTGCAATATTAAAACCCTTTTGTGAATTATGAATAAATAAATTTATCTATTTCTTCATAAACTGTAATACAGGTAATTTAAGTTTCACCTCCGCTAATCCTATAATAAATAGGAAGATATTTGAAAGAGTGAGAATAATTATTCTAGATTTTATCTTTTAGGCTTGTTTTAACTCATGTATAAGATTTGCCATTTTTTCTTCATCAAGATCTTCAAAATAATCATCATTTATTTGTACTATTGGGGCATTAATGCAAGCGCCAAGGCATTCAACTTCAGTAAGACTAAATTTCTTATCAGGTGTTACTTCACCAAAATCAATACCAAGTGTCTTTCTGCAAGTTTCAGTAATTTTATCACTACCTCTGAGCCAGCAAGGGGTAGTTCCGCAGATTTGTATATGATATTTTCCTACTGGTTGAAGGTTAAACATAGTATAGAAAGTTACAATTTCATATGCTCTAATAAATGGAATATTAAGCATGTTCGCGACATATTCTATGGAAACTGTAGGTAACCATCCATCCATTTGTCTTTGAGCCAGATCAAGTAATGGTAGAATAGCACTCTTTTGTTTATTTTCAGGGTACTTTTTAATAATATGTTTAGCCTTTTCTAAGTTCTTATCATTAAAAGAAAAACTTGTTGGTTGATTATTCATCTATCAATTTCTCCAAAAACTATATCTAAGCTAGCGAGAATATTTACTGCATCTGCTAATAAATGTCCTCTACACATAAAATTCATACCTTGAAGATGAGCAAAGCTAGGAGCTTTGATATGGCATCTGTATGGTCTATTTGTTCCATTTGAATATAAATGTACACCAAACTCGCCTTTTGGAGCTTCTACACATCTATATACTTCTCCTTTAGGAACATTATAGCCTTCAGTATAAAGCTTAAAATGATTAATCATAGCCTCCATGGACTCTTTCATTTTAGCTCTAGATGGTGGTGCTATTTTTGGATCGTCCGTTTTAATAGAACCAGTTGGTATTTTCTCTATACATTGTTCTATGATTTTAATTGACTGATACATTTCTTCAACACGTACTAAATATCTATCATAACAATCACCATTTTTACCTATTGGTACTTCAAAATCTATTTCATCATATACATCATAAGGGTTAGATTTTCGTAAATCCCAAGCAATTCCAGAACCTCTCAAAGCTGGACCAGAAAAACCCCAATCCATAGCTTCTTTTTGGCTTACTATTCCTATATCTACAAGTCGTTGTTTCCAAATTCTATTATTATTCAATAAAGCTTCAACATCTTGCAATTTTTTGGGGAATTGCTTAATAAAAATTCCAATATCTTCTAATATACCAGCTGGTAAATCTTGAGAAACGCCTCCAGGTCTAAAATAATTTGCATGCATTCTAGAGCCAGAAACTCGTTCATAAAATTCCATGATTTTTTCTCGTTCTTCAAATAGCCACAATAAAGGTGTAGTAGCCCCAATATCTAATGCATGAGTGGTGATATTTAAGATATGATTGAGAATACGAGTTAATTCAGAAAACATTAGCCGAATAAATTGTGCTCTTCTTGGCACTGCGCAACCAAGTAATGACTCAACGGCTAAAGCAAAAGCGTGTTCTTGGCACATTGGTGATACATAATCTAAACGGTCAAAATATGGTATAGCTTGTAGGTATGTTTTGTGCTCTATTAATTTTTCAGTGCCACGATGCAATAAACCAATGTGAGGATCAGCTTTATTAATTACTTCACCATCCATTTCTAAAATTAGTCTTAGTACTCCATGAGCAGCAGGGTGTTGTGGTCCAAAGTTTAAAGTGATGTTAGATTTTTTGTCACCTAAGTTTAACTCATCATGATTATTATTTTCATTGATTTCTGAATATGAAGAGCTTCCTGTATTATTACTCATAAGGTTGACTTTTAAGCTAAATTTATAATTTTTATTCTAATTTCTGTATTGTATGTCAGTAATTCTTCATTCTTTATTTCAGATATCTCTGGTTATTTATCAATGCTTAGCCTTTTCATCTCCTGGCAAACTGTAATTAGGTCCTTCCCAGCTCGATGAAAAGTTAAAATGTCTATATTCCTGTTCTAATTTTACTGGTTCATATACTACTTTTTCTTGAGTATTATCATATTTAACTTGAACATATCCATATAATGGAAAATCTTTTCTTAATGGATGACCTTCAAAACCATAATCAGTTAGAAGACGCCTGACATCATGACTTCCACTGAAATTTATACCATACATATCATATGTTTCGCGCTCATACCAGCAAGCGGCACTAAATATTTTAGTAATAGAAGGGATAGCGTCTTCTTCATTTGCTTCAACCTTAATTAAAATACGTTTATTTAATTTAAGGCTTAGTAAATTATAAACAATCTCAAATCTCTTAGAACGATCAAGAAAATCAGCTCCAAACAGATCTGTTAAGATAGTAAAGCGCAAATCTGTTTCATTTTTTAAAGATGCTAAAAATAAAATAATACTATCTATGGAGGATTGATAGGTTAATATGCCACTGGTCAAAGGTAGAGGGATAACAGACAGTTTCTGGTCTTTTATTAATTTATCTATTATCTCTATCATATTATTATATCTTATTATAAAACCTAGTAGTATTTTTGATTTTTCTTTGTAATAGCATTAACCCGTAAATTAATGCTTCAGCTGTAGGGGGACAACCAGGCACATATACGTCAACAGGGACAATTTGATCACAACCACGAACTACTGAATATGAATAATGGTAATAACCACCACCATTAGCACAGCTACCCATTGATAGAACCCATTTTGGCTCGGCCATTTGGTCATAAACTTTTCTAAGAGCCGGGGCCATTTTATTGGTTAATGTTCCTGCTACAATCATTAGATCAGATTGACGTGGACTTGGTCTGAACAACATGCCAAAGCGATCCATGTCATAACGACTTGAAGCAGCCTGCATCATTTCTACAGCACAGCAAGCAAGCCCAAAGCTCATTGGCCATAAAGAATTAGCCCTAGCCCACCCGAGTAAATCATCAAGCTTAGTGATTAGAAATCCCCTATCAGACATTTCATCTTTATGTTGTTCAAATATATTTAAAGATTTACTCATATTACTCCCAATCTAAAGCGCCTTTTTTCCATTCATATATAAAACCAATAGTAAGTATAAATAAGAAAAACATCATGGAAAAAAATCCTAGCTTACCGATTTTTCCAAGTGTAATAGCCCACGGCATTAAAAAAGTTACTTCTAAATCAAAAATAATAAACAAAATAGCTACTAGATAAAATCTAATATCAAATTTACTTCGTGCGTCACCAAAAGGTTCAAATCCACACTCATAGCTTTCTAATTTATCTCTATTATATTTTTTGGGTCCTAACAACCTTGGTAAGGTAATTATTACCAAAGATAAAACAAATGCTATACCAAAAAATATAGCAATAGGTAAATATTCTTGTAAAAGGTTGGAAATCCCTAACATTAAGCTTACGTTTAATATGATATTATTTATATTATATACTATATAAACTTGAAAATAAATCAATTAGTTAACATAAAATGGATAATTTCTTATCCATTTTAAATAATCTGTTAGGGAAGAGTCTTATTATTTGAGAGTAATAGTTTGAATAAAGCAATTACTCCAAAGATTGTACAAAACCACCATGTTTGCCAGATATTCCAAGAAATCATAGCAATGATATAATAATTTATAAAACAAGCATAACCAACAGATCGGTAATTTAATATAGAAGATGATATAGAAGCATCAGCTAAACCTATATTACCAATTTGTTTAAGGTATTTGTAAACTAAAGATAGGAATAATATGAACCCTATTACTCCAGTTTCAAATAAGATTTGCATAATATTATTATGTGGGTGGAGAGGAAAAGTGGACCATGAAACATTATTATAACTAACCGCTGTACTAGGATCTTTATTCCATTCTATAGAAAATGCTTTTGAAGAATAAAACCCTCGTCCAAAAATTGGTTTTTCAGTAATTTGTTTAGCAATAGAATGCCAAATATATAGGCGATGTTTTGCTGACGGAGGGATTGATTTAGCGTAATGATAGGAAGCTTCGTGTGGATCTATTTGATATAAAATTATAGGTGTTAATATTGAACTAGATAATATAGCTATAGTAAATAACTTGAGAAAGAGCGACTGAAGAGTCTTGGTCATAAATAACCTACTAGTTAAAAACACTAGCCCTCCTAAAATAAAAGCAAGGAAACTTGCCAGACTATCTGAAATAAATAATAAGTAAGTAATTAATATCAAGTATATTATTGTCAGTAGATATTTGCGTTGTTGTAACAATATAGCAATTACTATCCATGAGAAAATAGAGATTAAAGCGCAACCTCGATCAATAGTGTATAAGGCAAATTGTGTGGAATTAGGTTGAAAAATATTTCTAAAAGTTCTGGATATTATTCCATGAGACCAATATTCTATAAAAAATATACAGATAGCAAATAGCATTCCTACCAAAAAATATGCTCTTGATTTTTCTATATTTATTGAAAGTTTATCAATATTACTATGTACTATAAAGCCAATTAAAGTAACTATGCCAATTAAGGAATATACGAATAAAGAGGAAAGGTAATTTAATGAATAAGAGATTGTTATAAAGCACCAAAGAGCAAACAATATTTCTAATTTCCAATTTGCTAATAAATTCTTTTGAATATTTGAATAGTTGATAGGGATTTTGTTTCTTAAAGCAATTAGTATTAATAGTAAAAAAACAGGAATTGTTATTGCTATAGAAAAACCTGAAAGTAATCCTAAAGTAGGTATTAGTACTATTAATGTATAAATGAAATTCAATATCATATTTTTTATAAGCAATTATTAGCAAAAAGTTCATAAATTGGATGTTCAAAAGTGGAGAGAGAAATACTTGATGATGACATCCATCCTTGGAAAATTAATTTAGAATCTTCATCAATCTTATGTTCTACAACAGTTAGTAACATATAATGATCATCATTATATGGGTGAAGATTTTTCAAACATCTATGAAGTTTAATTTGAATGTTGCCAAAATATTGCGGCTCATTAATTTTTAGCAATAATTCTTTTGATGTAGCTGTGATTTTGTTTAAGGCAATAATTTTTCCAGAAGAGCAAGGCTTTAATTCTAAGTTCTCAATATTATTATTAAGAATATATGTAAGTTCAGTATCAGGGTTTTCTATATTTAAGCTATCTATTTCTTTGGTTATCTCATCATCTGCTATTTCATCAGTGGTATCAAATGAATCTATATCACTGAATACATCTTCAGCATAAACATGTATAGATAGCAAGCATAAGAAAATAGATATAAGGTATTTTGTTAAAAATTTTGACATTTAAAATAGAAATTCTTTAATCAATAGAAATTCTTTAATCATATAATATTAGCGAATAAGATTCTAATAGAATCTTAATTAGAGAATAAGTAATATAAACTAATAATAATAATGTAATAGTATACATCAAATATCACCTAAATAAAAATTTTATGTAGATATATCTAACCCGATTGAACTATTATGATAAGTGCTGTATAAGAATAGTTTAAAAAGTTAGATAATGATTTATGCGAGCATATAGCCAAGATTTAAGGAACAAAGTAATAAATAAATACAAAGAAGGAACAATGACAA